>JAIDTS010000358.1 GCA_029060585.1 Muribaculaceae bacterium | reverse complement strand
CTCACAGTCTCATGCGACGAAATCTGCACGGGAGGCAATATCGCCCACCGCATCACACATCATCCGGGAAGCAGCGAGTACTTCCTCGGAAGCATAGTGAGCTACGCCAACGATGTCAAGACCAACGTGCTCGGCGTTCCCCAGAAATACATCGACAGAAAAGGAGCCGTCAGCCGCGAAGTGGTCGAAGCAATGGCTGAGGGAGCTGCCAGACTGATGAGAAGCGACTGCGCCATCTCTACGTCCGGCATCGCCGGCCCAGACGGAGGCACAAAATACAAACCAGTCGGAACAGTCTGGATAGGAGCCAAATACGGAAGTAAGCTCGTCAGCGAATGCCGCCATTTCAACGGGAGCCGCAACGATGTCATCGAACAGGCGACAGCACACGGGATGGTGATGCTCATCAACCTGCTCCGTGACACATATGAGGAGGAAGACGACCTCGCCGACGAATAAGAAACTAAACGAGGGATGCGACAATGAGTGAATCGCATCCCTCGTTTTTTACCCTATTTCCTATCTCTGACACATCTGATTGGACCACCAATAGACTTTCTTGTATATGTGTATCCTGTCTCAAAAATTGCAAATGTGCCTTGACCATTATGGACATGAAGGATATTTACTCGATTGTTTGTGGACACGGTAGCATTATGATAATTGCCACAAACGCCTACACGATAACCATTACCACTGGTAACACGAGGTCCCTGTGTTGGGAAATATAAAGTGGTACCATTTTTGTAGTCACGCATATACACAAACATACCTCCAGAAAAAGTATCATTATATTTATAAGTATTAGTGCTGGTGACATCATAATTTATAGTGCCTGAATTCAATCCATTAGAGGAAAAACCAAGCCATAAGTCCCCAGGAGGAACTCTCCATCCAGTTGGACAAGGATCAAAGATGGTCTTTTCACTTCCATAATTATCGTAAATCCAAATTTCAGGACTCGCATTTACTTTAAGATGTTGTAAATCATTAGTCGGATCTTTTCCACCCCATAATTTATTATCTGATTTTCCGGCAGCCATCCAATCACCTTTATTAAAATAATATGATTCAGTCGCTAAATTGGCCACTGCTTCTTTAACTTTTTTAGTGCCAACAATAAACACTAAAGGATTCTGAATGGAAAACTTAATCGGATCGGACGCGTTACTTCCAACATATGAAAAAAACGAAACGTTGGGACTTGAAGGGCTCCCTTTTTGGGGACTACCGGCTGAGCTTGTTTTTGATACTACATTCGTATTCTTATAATCATAGTGAACTTCTGTCAGACTACTATAATCCGCATCCTCCATAAAGTTTTTGATTAACGGAGGGAATGGATCTTTTCTTCCCCATTGATAGAGCATACCATAAGTTTTAGCTATGTCAGCCCAAGCTTTTGATGCCGGTTTATCTACAAGTGCACCAAGATTACACGGCATTACTGCATAGCCGTCTACTCGAGGCTCATTTGCTTTAATTCCTGAAGCATCCCAAGTATAGGTCCTATATACGACAGCTTGACCCACGTTGCTGGGATCATTCTCTCTAATCCAGATATGCCATGACCAAATAATCTCACCATCTTTATTGAATGCTCCTATCAAAGCGTTGCCTTCCTGTTGAGTACTTACTATAATCCTACTATGAAGAGGGTCAGATTCATTCAATTTAAACCAAACCTTATTACCTTTTGAGTTGTCACCAATAGCATTTTTAGTCTGCCAAAGAATCTGAACTCCGGAAATAACTTTACTTTTTGAGGCATCATTAGGGTCAAGATAGTCAGAGATTTTATATCCACTGCCTATTTCAGTGCGGTTATAGGGCTCAAAAGCAATATTTTTACCCGGTTTTACTACAAAACAGTTTGATGAAGGTGTATGTAAAACTGCATCATGTACGTTCAGGTTTATACGATATACATTATTTCTCTTGATATTGAAATTATCCTTAGTATTTCCACCCGGATATACAGTATATTGACGCTCCTCCTGTAATTCAACGGGATCAAATTCTGTATAACCATCTCCGGGAATTTCTTCTAAATAATTATAATTCATCGCTATCCTTATGACAAGAGCATTGGATGGTGCTATATTGTCCTTACTTTCACCATTATCATTGTTTGGCTGGCCCTGAAGGTTTTCCGGAATATAAACTATGTATTCCTTATCCTTCGCTGCAGTTCCGTCATTATCATTAGTTGCGGTGTCATATGATCTTGTGATCCACTGAATATTAGTTCCGTATTCTGCTGCATTTTTATCATCTATTCCTTCTACAAGAGATTTTACCCTGCAATAACTTGGAATATTATTAATTTCAATTGACTTTGGACTCATTCCATCTACCAGCTTACCAAATGAAATCTTGAGCTTGGCATACATCCTCGAGACAGGCACATTAATCACAGAGCCAATCTTTACATTTACTCCTTCTACTGATCCCTCCATGGGGATGGGATTTGGAGCCGCGGCAGCATCGGAAAACATGATTGGTTCCGGTGACGAAAGAGCCTGCCTCTTCATGCTTTCATACGTATTAAATCCCGAAGAATTACCCCATGTATTATCTCCTGTATTGGCAACTACACAGATGTGGCACGGCACCTGCTCTACGAGTGTGACCTCAAGTCTTTTCAGTTTAGTTTGATCAGTTATTGAATAGTAATTGGCCGCCAATTTGGCTCCGTCCGACAAACGGTATTGGAAGACCCAAATGTTATCTATTCGGTTTTCATAATCAGATGCCTCTTCAATGACATCACTCGGTTCTTCATCCCTTGTTCCATTAGAAATGATGGAAAAGTCGCTTACAGAAAGAGAAAGAAATGCCTGCACTCCTTCTGCATCAATTACATCTGTATCCGTTTTAATCTCAAGATCATCCGAGCATCCCAAAAGAAAGGATGTCAATAATACAACCAATATCGTATGTATTCTATTCATCTTCTGTATTTTCTTGTTCCGTTTGATCCGGTTGTGTGTCCTCTGTAGACGAACCAAAATTAAATTCATTGTCAAAAGCATTATCCCAGGGCATGGGATCAATGGAAAAAATCCTGAAATCAAGTCCTACCTGAAATCTATATAGATGATTTCTGAGAAGATACTGCCAGCAAGCAGGTTCCGGAGACACGTCAGGATACTGCTTGATTGCAAAATTAAAGTTCTCAGTAATGTCTCCTATTTTCAAAGTCAGATAGATTCTTGGCACATTATTCTGAGCTTGAAGCAATCCATATTCCGGCAAATAGGCAACCGCAGATCTGCCATCTTCACTTATAGCAAACTGAATTTGCTCAGACCTTGTAGTCTTTTCAGATCTGAAGTTCTCGCCGGGTATCTTCAACACATCGTCCGTTTCGCCCGTTCCGTAATCATTTCCATTCTTGAACCCTTCAATTCTCTCAAGCTCAGGAATCACCCAGAAGGAGGAAGCGTAATTATTATCAACACAGGCGGATGTGATTGCGATATTTGTGTTGGTAACTTCCGGATCATACAGATCCGGATGCAATTTCACTTCTATTTTGGCAAAAGCCCTCATCATCCAAAGCGTAGGGCTTCCGTTTGACATCAATAAGAATGGATTGGCAAAATTATGTACAGTTTTGTCATAGTGCCTGAGATTTACTCTCTTCACTCCGAAAAGCGGAATGCCCGTCTTATTCCTTGCGCCTGATTCATCCCTGAATGGCTGCCAATACCATTCATCAGTGTCTCCATTCGCTACTTTGGAGTTGGGCGCGAAGTCATACTTCAAAGCCTTCTGAAGGTCACCGAAAACCATATCCTTTGTCAGGGACACATCTCCTCCTTCCGATCTTGAAAATTGCTTGAAATTGGCAATGGCGACAAGGCAGAAATCCTTTTCTGATGAAGGATTATAGTTAATGATGTTATGGTCGAGCCAAGTGTGTAGATAGACAGTGTTGCCACTATAATGTATACCGCTGCCCTTTGACTTGCCTTTTCCACTTCCATTCCATAACACTTCAAGAAGTTTGGATTCGCTCGAAAGCTCTGAAGCATCACCCTCTATAGAAAAGGTCATGACATAGAGGTCGTCTATATCTATATAGCATTCTTCATCCAGCCCCCCCTCAAAACCATCTTCATCAGCTCTGGTGAGCTCCTCTCCCATTCCGGCCAAAGCAATGCTGACAGAATAGGAATCTTTCGGCCTGCCATCATACCCGGCGTTATCCTCAAGGTCGTCCTTGCATCCCGTTAGGAATATCAAGAACAGCCCTGCCGTGAGCAAAAGAGCAAAGGCAGCGGAATGATTTATATTGCTTAAAATCTTACGACTCATCTCGGTGTTGATTATTGCGGGTAGATTATTCCAGGGGCGTATCTTGCGGAGGCACTACGTGCCATGCATTCACGTAGATGCCGATGGAATTCATCCAGTTGTTGTTTTTGTCAAGGAAAAATGTCATAGAAAATTCATCCTGACGGTCAAGATATTCCTGATCAGTCATCCTGCGGTAGTTTCCCTTTATGAGAAGCAGGTAGTCTATCAAAGGGATATTGATTATTTCCTTCAAGTCGTCGTTGCGGGTCACCACAAGGCGATATCGTGCATCAGCCATCAAGCGTGATGTATGCAGCTCCGCAAGCACCCCGGACACCGACGTGACCGTGCCTTCCGAAACATCTGCATCTTCCGCAATCGTAGCCTCACTCGCTGTCACTTTCCATGGCAGATAGTCGGCTGTCTCCCCGTTTCCTATCGAGTTGTCGTATTCAAGTCTGCAGTTGCCTCTCGTGATTCTGAAGGAAAAGTCATCTTCCTTCATTTCGGTTCCGTCAAGATTCTGTAGAAGTATCTTGAAGTAGTTAGTGTCCTTGGTAAGGGAAAAAACTATCTCCACATCGCCTGCGGTGTTAGGATTGTCAGTAATCTCCACTCCTTTCCTGATATCATGGTAAAGACCCGAGAGGGCCTGGTCCTGACGGGTCAGAGTCATTCCAAGTTCAGAAATCGAGCGGGGTGTCTCCGAATCCAATTTGAAGGGAGAATCCGATGAATATCCGCACCATGTGACGAAATCATACTTGCCGGGAGCAAGTGGAAACTCCACTCGGTAGTCAACCGAAGATAGCCCCTCCCCTGTTTCCTGATGCTGCCATGCGAGCCTCCCGTCTGTATCAAAGGCCCAGACAGCCACCGAAACCACCTCAGAAGGAAAGGCATCGGCAAACTTCATATTGTAGTCATAGCGAAATTTCAGGTAGTGGTCTGTATGACACGGCTCCAGATCGTCATAAATCTGACTGTCGCATCCTCCAAGCGACATCAACATGATGCAGGCAAACCCTGATAACGCTGAATTCTTTATCATGTTAATCTTCATTTGTTTTCCTTTGTTGATTGGTAGGCAACGGGGGGTTCAGTCCCCGCTGCCCTCTATAACCCACTTTCACTAAAGCAGATATGTCGCTTTTCAGCGTGTATGCTATATTGCGGTTACTGCTTGAGAGTTACATTCTGGGTGGGCACCACGCGCCAACGCTGAACACGGATCTCAGTCTTTACCACATAGTCATCATTGTCCACATTCGGCACCACCGGAGCGTCCGGATCGTCAACACCGATACCGAGGCCGGAGATACCTTGCACATTGATGTTGTAGCAGTGGTTTCTGACGATACCATATTGGCCAAGCTGAGCGTTGAAATCCTTATCTCCAATGCCTACTTTATCACGTGCCCAAAGATGCTTGATCGGGACCTCAAAATATGCGTATCCGTTTTTATAGATCTCAATGCCACCAAGCATTCCTATCATGTTGGTATAGAGATACTGATTCGCATTGATCAGATTTGCGGAAGTTATAGCCACGTACACTCCGGTGGCATCTTGGTAATAGTATTTGTTGCTACCAGGATTCTTTAGTCGGAGCGTCACATAGCGGCTTGCCACGCTCGATTCCCCTGTGATGTCGGCGCGAGGATGGGCAATCTCAAAATCTTCGAGATCAGCGTTGTCGGCACTGACCGGAACATATTTTTCCACGCCATTCTCGATTACTTTGACGCAGATGGTAGAGTTGGCACGAAGATATGCTTCCATCATGTCCTTATCGGAAGGATAAATCACGTCCACGTGTCCATGTTCTGTCATTTTCTTACGGATATAGAAATTGTCATAATTCAGTTTCTCTCCGTTTTCATACAGATCGTATTTACCAACGACTACCGCGCACGTCACAGCCCGTTTCTGGTAATTTGTCACGAGCGAAGCCTGCATCGTATGCTCAAGCGTATATTGAGACTCGCCGGGTTTCTTTCCATGCGGGCCTATCGCCTGGGTATTCACATTGTAGATATCGTTAAAGCTCCTGTATATCAAGGAAGAGTTGTTCTGATGCACTCTCGGAGCTTCTCCGGCATTGTCGGCATAATATATATCATCGGCATATATCGGAATTTTCACATTATCCTGATAGTATGTAGGTGAAAGCGCCCAGAAAGTACGGTGGCCTGAGATGCCCCAGTTTGATTCGTCAGAAGACGACGTATTTCCGGGGAAATTCCAATGCGGTTTCGTAAGTCCACTGTCCGTGAGGCGCTTGTTCAGGACATCATATGTGTAGTTGGTAAACGACATAAGATCTTCAAAAGATCTTGGGTTGCCATCTTCTACAGTTCTGAAATTCTTCACCAGGAAAGTATGCCGTTCAAGATTGCTCAGTCCCCAACCGAGCACGTTGAAATTAAGCGTATATGTCTTTCCAGCTTCATCATCGAAGGTATTGTTTTGAATATTATTTACCCATTCCTCATCCTGTTTAAGAGTTACTTTCGCTACTATCCTCTCAACATAAATGGTCACTTGACTTTCAGGACCGGCTTTTTCGGCTGCTGCAGCTGTAGGGAAGAGCTGAGTATCCGCATTGATGGGTGCGGCTATGGTCGGAAGTTCATCCTTATTCTCCGCTTCATAATGGACGGAATTGTTCATCGCAAATCCTTTGTGCGCGTTGCTGCCGCTGGCTATTTCCCTTACTTCATCGAGCGTGCGGAACGCTCCGAGTGCGGAATAATAATCATTGAAAAGGTCAGACTCCGCCCTGTTGGTCGGATTCACATATGCCATTACGTAAGCCGGTTTAGTGGATCCTGCGGCAACAGTCACCGGAACAGTCAGGTTCAATACGGTCTCGATAGTGTTGCCGTCGCCATTTCCTGTCGGAACGGAGGTCCCGGCTGTAGGAGTGTAGGTCGCGTTGCCTACGTATTCATGGTTTGAATTATAGAAAACGAAAAGGATCTTATGGATCGCCTGTTCGGCAGCGGTTCCATCTACATAATCGGAGGTCGATGTGTTGTCGTTCACGTCGTCGGCGCGAGTCGCATCTTCAGCCGGAGTAGCGATTCTGACGTTCATATAGAAGTCAGTATCCCTATCTACAGGCTTCTCGGGCTCAGACATCGAGTTGTCGGCGGAGCATCCCGATAATAGGAGGCCAAGCGCCAATGGCAATGCCGATAGCTTTAAAATTCTTGTTGTCATAGATGTGATGTATTATGTTTTTTTTATTATTTTTTCATGAAGGATATCATTATTCCGGCGAGGGTAGGCTGATAAGAGCTGCCTGCGCCTGCACGAGTCCCTGCTCCGCGGCTTTCGCTATCAAATCCCTGGCTTTGGCATAGTCGCCATCGTAGGCTGCCATAAGTCCGCGGGCATAGACAGCTTCGGTTGATTGTCCGGCTTTCGCCAGATGACGTGCTGCCCCCACATAGTCGCCTCTCTTCATTCCGGCGAATGCGGCATTCAACGCGGCTGTCTCCGAGTCGGGGAAGAGCTTTGCCGCTGTCTCGAACACTTCCGCATACTCATCGCTTCCCTCAGGGAGTGAAGCAGCCAATACATACATTTCCTGAAGCGAAAGATTTGAGGGGCGGGTGCGAAATATCTCGGCTATCTCCTTAGGATCAGTATAGGACCGCACTTCATAGCCTACCTTGTATTCGGTATGTCGCAGGGGCGGATAGACGTTGTCAAGCATGTACTTATATGCTGAGGGATACTCCGTCTTAATCCTTGCATCGAGTGCATCAGGCTCAATCTCGCCATTAATCAGAGAGAGTATCGCATCTCTGTTCTCAAACGATGGATTGTCTTCAAGAAACCTCTTCACGCCGACCCAGTCCTCAGCTACTGAAGATGTAGTGATCAGGCCTGAAGGGAATTTATATAGGGTCGCTACGTAGTCTGCCAATGCCTCTGTGCGTCCTTTGGCAAGACGCTCATTGTTGGCATATGGACCTTCCGGCGAAGCAAAGCCTGTGATAGTCATTGATATGATCTTCGTGTCGTCGTTGTCGCGGATAGCATCGATCGACTGGCGGATCTTCGCAAGTTCTCCGGGGTTGCGGCCGAAGTCCGGGAGGATAATGGTCTGGTTCACCTTGAAGTCTACAAACGCCTCCCCCTCTATCTCCCTCACCTTGACAGCCTCCACAGACGGTGTGACATATGCGTATTCAGCCGTGAACACAGCATCTGTAAAATTAAGTCTCTCTATTGTGGCGGAGGTCTGCCCGAGATCTTTTGAGCAGCATCCCTCGGTGTCGGTTTCTATCGTAAGTTCACTCCCCTTCATCCACACCGCATACGGAACAATTACAGCATACTGCATAGGCGCCATATCTTTGGCATAGCGGTAGAACATTGCAGTCTCGGACCGATCGTCACGCTCACGCAGAAGCGTATTGTAGCGGCTGCGGCCGGCCACCGTCACAGGTGTCAGCTCGAGACGTTCTCCTCCGTTGCCTCTTAAAACGGGTGTGACAGTGACTGACATAGTAGACTTCACCGGAATAGCCGCAAGGTCAAGGGTCATGCCTACGGCAAGGTTCTCATTGTCGTGCTCAACCTTCACGTCGCGCGGAATCACACTTATTCCTTGAGCGACACCCATAGATACTGCCATGGCAGCGCATAAGCTTACTATATACTTTTTCATCTTTGATATCGTGGGATAAAGTTAGGTCAGAATATATACACTAATCCAAGCGCAGCCTTAGTGACACCTATATAATTATGGCTCTTTCCTGAAACGATCTTCGTTCCACAGGTAGCGCATGGATAGGCGTCATATTTAGTATAGGAATAACCGAGGCCGAGTGATGCTTCCACATTCCAATGGGGAGTCACGATCCAGGCATAGCCGTAGGTGAGGCCAAGGCCCCCTTGCCAACCCTGATAGCGGCTATCTTTGAGTTTGCCGAAATCCGTACCGAGAAAATTGATTCCGAAGTCGATGTTGCCCACGTTATACTGCCCTACATGGGTCTCAATACCTACAAAATGCCCTGCAAATCTCTGGCAAAGCCAATATCTCAGTTCCGGCTGAAGCTGCCAATGTTTCCAACTGTGGCCTTCCACTTTCCATAGGTTGAGATTGCCTGAGACATCAAGCGTCAGCTTTCGCGAAAGTCCTACCTCTACTCCGAGGCTGGGCGATAGAAGTGCATCGTAAAGCACATTTGTCTTGATTCCTACGACAGTCCTTTCCGCTTTAGCCTGTGACCACCCGACAAAACACGTCAATAGGAGCAACACCGCAGCTGCATTGCTTTTGAGTCTGAGTCGGAAGATGAGTGATAAGCAAAAACTAACTAACTGATTGTCATACATATGCCCCCCCCCGACAGCGGAAAGCCGGCCGAAAGGAGTGTTGTGGACGCGGTGGGAGCTGCTTGGGATTTTGAT
>JAIDTS010000357.1 GCA_029060585.1 Muribaculaceae bacterium | reverse complement strand
GCATCAAGGAATACTTAAAACACCATAATCCAACCGAATGACAGATCGCCGAAATGGCAAATTAGCATATACACAACACTATAAAACGGAATAATGAGTACAATACTGGCCATAGAGACTTCAGGCAAATACTGTAGTGTGGCCCTCATACATGAGGGTCTCGCAGAGTTCAGCCGTGAAGACGACATAGAGATGAATCACGCGCGCGCGATTGGGCCTTTCACTGAGGAGTGCGTTAAAGAAGCGCAAAGACGTGAATGGAAAATCGAGGCTGTCGCTGTAAGCATTGGACCGGGAAGCTATACAGGACTACGCATCGGGCTTTCAATGGCAAAAGGTCTTTGTTTCTCACTGGGAGTTCCTCTAATAGGAGTATCTACTCTCAAACTCATAGCTGTCAAGGCAATGTTTCGCAATATAGAATGGCAAGGCGACGAGATATTAGTGCCTATGATCGATGCAAGACGGATGGAGGTCTATACAGCCGCCTATAACTTCCGGCTTGATTCACTGATTGAAGCCACTCCTATGATATTGACTGAAAGCTCATACTCAATTCTACCCGACGATCGGGACATCTATTTCATGGGTGACGGCTCAGGCAAGTCGAAAGAGGTGCTGAAAGGCCATCGTTACCATTGGATTGACGGTGTGAACCCGAAAGCATCAGACATGACTGCGCTCGCCGAAAAGGCTTTTCGCGAGGGGGACTTTCTTGACGTAGCATACAGCGTACCCCAATACCTCAAGGAATATGAAGCAAATAAATCGACAGTGAAAGGACTTTCGTAGGTATTGAGTCGTCGGTATTCAGATGTGAGTCTGAAAAGATGCCACGATGAAAATTCATTTTACAAAGAATATCTTAACGTTGATAATTTATCATTAATCAGTAGATTAATAATGGACGAGAATAATTTTGATTTAGTTGAAGAAAAAGGGAATATTGATCAGATCAGAAATGCGATTGTAGAGCCTGAGATGATAAAGATGATTCCATACAACACCGGTATGGAGCCACTGCTTCTTGCCGAATACGGACGCAATATCCAGAATCTTGTGGATTATTGCCTAAGCATTGAAGACCGTGAGGAGCGAACACGTTGTGCCTACGCGATAGCGGACATTATGACTATCCTCTTCCCAGCACTTAAGAAGGATCCGAACGATAGAAAAAAAATATGGGACCATATCAATATCATGTCGCGATTCGAACTGGATATCGATTTCCCCGTTCCCGTAATTCAAGCTGAGGAAGCGAATCCTATACCTGAACCGGTTCCATATAGTAATTCTCGAGATATCATCTTCCGCTATTACGGCAAACATATTCAAGAAATGGTGCGTACAGTTGCTGATATGGAAGATTCAGAGGAACGCTACAACCTAATAGGTGTAATAGCCAATCATATGAAGAAGCTTATGCTTGCCCATAATAAGGAGGCAGTCAGCGACCTTAAAGTATTCAATGATCTGAGGTTCATAAGCGACGGTAAGATAGACCTTATGCCTGGTGATATCTATCTCTACGACTTCCAGGAGGTTCAACAGCCACCCAAACAGAAGCAAGGAAAGAAGAAAAACAAGCAAAACTATTGAACATCATGAGTGAATTCATAGTAGAAGGCGGATGTCGTCTTCAGGGATCAATCGAACCCCAGGGTGCTAAAAACGAGGCTTTACAGGTGATCTGCGCCACTCTTCTCACATCGGAAAAAGTGACGATATCCAACCTCCCGGATATAGCAGACGTTAACAACCTCGTTGACCTAATGACCCATCTTGGTGTCAAAACCTCATATCTTGACCGTCACACATGTGAGTTTCAGGCTGACAACGTTAACCTCTCATTCCTTCACACAGAGGATTTCCTTAAGAAGGCTCAGTCTCTTAGAGGATCAGTAATGATAATAGGTCCGCTCGTAGCTCGATTTGGCGAGGCCGTTCTTCCTAAACCTGGAGGAGACAAGATAGGTCGTCGCCGTCTTGACACACATCTCGTAGGTATTGAGAGACTCGGTGGAAAGTTCGATTACGATTCCTCAAAAAGAGTCTACAACATCACGGCACCCAAAGGACTTGAAGGAGTTTATATGCTTTTAGATGAAGCATCTGTCACAGGAACAGCAAATTTAGTGATGGCTGCAGTTCTCGCAAAAGGAAAGACTACCATTTACAATGCAGCATGCGAACCCTATGTACAGCAACTGTGTCGCATGCTCGTAAGAATGGGAGCCAAGATAGATGGTATCGGAAGCAACCTTCTGACCATAACTGGAGTAGAATCCTTATGGGGTGCAAACCACCGTTTACTTCCGGATATGATCGAAGTTGGAAGCTTCATAGGAATTGCCGCTATGACCGGAAGCAACCTCACTCTTAAGAATGTTGGTATACGTGACTTAGGCATCATTCCGGATGCATTCTCTCGCCTCGGCATCAATCTGGCGGTGAAAGGCGACGACATTATCATTGATCAGAAGGAGATATATGAGATTGAAACGTTTATCGACGGTTCTATCATGACAATAGCAGACGCTCCATGGCCCGGACTATCGCCAGACCTTCTCAGTATTTTCCTCGTTGCTGCCACACAGGCAAAAGGAAGCGTGCTTATCCATCAGAAGATGTTCGAGAGCCGACTTTTCTTTGTCGACAAACTTATAGATATGGGAGCTCGTATAATTCTGTGCGATCCGCATAGAGCTGCGGTAATTGGAAGTGGGAAATTCAACTCGCTTAAAGCCGCAAGGATGGTGAGCCCCGATATACGAGCTGGTATAGCATTACTTATGGCCGCCATGTCGGCTAAAGGCACAAGCAGAATTGAAAATATTGACCAGATCGACCGCGGTTACGAACATATTGACGAACGCCTCAATTCTCTCGGGGCAAAGATATTCAGAAATTGATGATAACAGAAGAAGAAATAACGTCGGTTGGCAAACTTCTCAAGACGCATGCTCTCAAAGGGGAAATGAACTTGTTGCTTGACATTGATGCAGGATATCTTGAAGACGGGAATCCGGCGATTCTTGATATTGAAGGAATATATGTGCCTTTCTACACGGACAGTATCCGCACGAAAGGGAATTTCTCATATCTTGTAAAATTTGAAGGTATCGACAACGAGATAGAAGCAAAAAAACTTGTCAACAAGACTGTTTATGCCCTCAGAGACAGACTAAAGGAATTTATGCTTGACAACTACGACGAGGAATATGCTCTCTACGATGACCTTATAGGATGGATAATTGAGGACATGGATGAAGGCATAATAGGAAAGGTTGTAGACATAGATACTAATACAGAAAACGAACTATTTATAGTGGAGACTCCTGAAGGAAAGACAGTATACATACCTCTGACCGAAGATTTCATTGAAAAGATGGATGAAGATGAAAAGAAGGTTTACATGCGTCTTCCAGACGGACTTCTTGACCTTAACTGATACTTTTTAGATGAAAATACGCCGTATAATATTAATTGTTGCGCTATCCCTCGTAATGGGGACAACTGCTGCATATGCAGAGGACGACAATCTCGAAGACCTCACGTTCTCGCAGATGCTTAAATCGGTAGATCTATCAAAGGAGCAGAAAGCTGCTGAACTTATCCGAAAGTTCCAAGATCTCGAGGCTCGACAGAAACTTATGAATGGCCCATTGTCTCCCAAACAAGGGAAGTGCAATATCGAAGCATTCAGGAAAAAGGAAGTCATTCTCATAACCATCCCTGCCAGCGAGCTATTCGCACCTAATTCGTCCGATCTGTCGGACTCAGCATCTAAATATCTCACTCCCATCAAGCGCTATATGAAAGATTCAGATATGTTTCGGGTTCTTCTTGTGATGCACACTGATAATACGGGATCAGCAAAATACCGTGACAACATTACAGCCGACCGTGTAGATGCCGTTACCGCCTGGTTTGAAGAGCAGGGGGCTGATACATCGTACACATTCTCCTATGCCTTTGGAGATGAATCTCCTCTATTGCCCAACACATCCATAGAAAACCGAGACAAGAATCGTAGGCTTGAAGTCTACCTTATGCCAGGCAAGAAAATGCTCGAAGAGGCCAAGAAAGGAAAGATCGATTTTTAAAGAATAAGACAATGACAGTATCCGAAATTAAGACTCCTTATTATATAGTCTATGAGGACAGAATAGAGCGTAACCTTAAGTTACTCCGCAGAGTAGAGCAGGAGGCTGACTTAAAGATAATAATGGCATTCAAGGCTAACGCTCTTTGGAAGACGTTTCCTATAGTAAAGCGATACTTTTCTGCGAGCACGGCCAGCTCGCTCAATGAGATGCAGCTTTCTCTTGACTATCTGGGGAATGATGTTCATGCATACTGTCCGGTCTACACTGA
>JAIDTS010000356.1 GCA_029060585.1 Muribaculaceae bacterium | reverse complement strand
CGCACACCCTCAGCTTCCATCACCTCGTCGCTTACAAACTTGTCGAGTGCTGATATCTTCATGCCGAATCCCTTCGCTATGCGGGCAACATTGCGGCCTACCTGTCCGAACGCGTATATACCGAGATTCTTATCCTTAAGCTCTGAGCCGGATTTGCCGTTATATTGGTTGCGACACATCATGACTACCATACCGAATACGAGTTCCGCCACAGCGTTGGAGTTCTGGCCCGGAGTGTTCATCACGCAGATGCCATGCTTAGTAGCTGCCTCAAGGTCAATGTTGTCATAGCCGGCGCCTGCACGCACGATTACCTTCAGTTTTGGAGCGGTTGCCATCACTTCATCATCTATTTTATCGCTGCGTACGATAAGAGCTTCTGCATCCTTTACGGCTTCCAGAAGGTCTTCGCGTGTGCCCATTTCCACGAGCTTTAGCTCATTACCGCTTGAGTTTACGGTGTTGGCTATTGCCTTCACTGCATTTGCCGCAAAAGGCTTTTCGGTAAATACCAATATCTTCATGTCCTTATTGTTTTAAATTTCAAGGAGTCCGGGTATAAATATCCGGACTCCGTATGTTTTCAATGAAGTGATTCAAATTCACGCATACATTCTACAAGTGCGTCTACCGACTCCATTGGAAGGGCGTTGTAGAGTGAAGCGCGGAATCCCCCTACGTCACGGTGCCCCTTGATACCCATTATGCCCTTGGAGGTAGCGAAGTCGATGAAGTCCTTCTCGAATTCTGCGTATTCAGGCTTCATTACGAAGCAAACGTTCATGATGGAGCGCGACTCCTTGTCCTGGACGGTGGCCACAAACATCTTGCTTGTGTCGATGGCCTCGTAGAGTCTCTCAGCCTTGGCGATATCCATCTTCTCTATCTCGCGGATGCCTCCGAGGCTTTTATAGTATTTGAGGGTCTGGAGAGCAGCATAGATGGGCAATACCGGGGGAGTGTTGAACATCGATCCCTTGTCTACGTGGGTCTTGTATTTGAGCATGGTGGGTATCACACGGCTCACCTTGTCGAGGGCTGCGTCCTTCACGATGCAGATTGTCACTCCTGAGGGAGCGAGATTCTTCTGAGCACCGGCATAGATGAGGTCGTACTTGCTTACGTCAACCGGGCGGGAGAAGATGTCGGAGCTCATGTCGCAGATCATCGGCACTGGAACTTCGGGATCTTTGCGGATTTCAGTGCCGTAGATGGTGTTGTTGGATGTATAGTGGAAGTAATCCATGTCGGCCGGAACAGTCCAGTCTTTCGGAATCACTGTATATTTCGTTTCCTTGCCTGAGGCCACTACGTCTACCTCACCAAAGAGTTTGGCTTCCTTTATGGCCTTCGATGCCCAGACGCCCGTGTCGAGATAAGCAGCTTTTGTATTGAGGAAGTTCATCGGAGCCATAGCGAACTGAAGGCTTGCGCCGCCACCCAGGAAGAGTACGCTATATCCTTCCGGAACCTCAAGAAGTTCCTTTACCAAAGCTACCGCCTCATCAACCACAGCCTGAAACTGCTTGCTTCTGTGGGAGATCTCAAGGATCGAGAGACCCATGTCCGCGAAGTCCAGAATGGCATCCGCTGTATTCTTGATGGTGTACTGGCTCAGAATCGAGGGGCCGGCATAGAAATTGTGTTTCTTCATCTTTTTTGCTGTTAGAAGGTGAATGTTTAGGAGAGAGATGTTTTATTATTTTCTGGTGCAAATTTAACTATAATTTGTCAATTTGCCAATTTTTATACTGTTATTTTTAGGTTTCCTTATATGTTATATAACATATTGAACCAAATCTCATCCATAGCGTACCTTGCAACGCGCATCTCACTACTTACTCAGGGCAGATCATGCCATCTGCTGCTTGAGCTTTTCCACATAGGCGTCTATCCGGTGGAGCTCTCCGGGAATGTCTATACCCTGCGGGCAATGGGGCGCGCATTGCCCACACCCTATGCAGTGGCTTGCCTGACGGAGCTTTGGCACCGAGCGGTCATAGCCTACAAGATAAGCCCTGCGGGCCTTCGCGTAGTTGGGTGATTGGATCGATGTAGGTATATTATCCTCGTTTACGCACTTGTTGTAGTGCAGCAGGTTTGCCGGTATGTCAATGCCGTAGGGGCATGGCATACAGTATTTGCAGTCGTTGCAAGGTACTGTAGGATACTCCTTCATGATGTCGGCTGTCTCCTGAAGAAACGCTAATTCTTCTTCCGATAGCGGATTTAGCGGACTGTAGGTATGGAGATTATCCTCAAGATGCTCCATATATGTCATACCGCTCAATACTGTGAGCACGTCAGGATGAGTTCCTGCAAAACGGAACGCCCATGAAGCGACACTCTCTTCTGGATTTCGCTGCTTGAGTCTATTAGCAATATTATCAGGTACTTTTGCGAGTCTCCCTCCAAGCAGGGGTTCCATGATTACGGCAGGAATGCCTCGTTTCTCAAGTTCATCATAAAGATAATGGGCGTTGACACTTAAAGGTTCCTCTTCTTTGGAGCGTTTCCAGTCTAAATAGTTGAGTTGAATCTGTACGAAATCCCATTTATAGTCGTCATGCTTGGAAAGAAGGTAGTCAAACACCTCGATATCTCCATGATATGAAAATCCAAGATTTTTTATTCGTCCTTCCTCTCGCTCTTTGAGTAAGAATTCAAGGATTCCATTGTCAATGTATCTCTGTCTGAGATTATCCAGACCTCCACCACCTACGGCATGAAGCAACATATAATCTATGTAGTCAGTCTTAAGTTCCTTCAATGAATTATTATACATTGCAATGGAAGCTTCTCGCGACTGCGTCTGTGGTGCGAAATTGGAGAGCTTAGTGGCTATATAGTAGCTGTCTCTTGGATGTCGGCTCAAGGCGGTTCCGGTCGCCCCTTCAGATTTTCCCTTGCAGTATGCCGGAGATGTATCGAAATAGTTGACTCCATGTTCGAGGGCCGTGTCTACGAGTCGGTTCACCATCTCCTGGTCTATCTCTTCTTCTCCTTCCTCGCCTCCTTCTACAGGCTTTGTCGGCCAGCGCATGCAGCCGTAGCCGAGGATAGAGACATTCTCTCCGGTTTTGGGATTCTTCCGGTAGGTCATTTCCCCGTCCTTTGTCTCAGAGAGCGTGGAAGAAGTTTTCTCAGCGTTCTTACATCCAGCAAGGGCAAGCCCCACGAGGGATGTTCCGATTCCAAGTCTCTTCAGGAATTCACGTCTGTCTATTATATTGCTCATATTGTTTTGTCTTTATGAATTTAGGTAAGGAGTCTTTCCATTAATTATTAATAATTTGACATTATTCATTAATGTTAGATCTCCCTGTGATTTTCGTGTCCTTCCACATATATTTCGCTCAAGTGACTAGCGTGACAGAGGATCTCGCATG
>JAIDTS010000355.1 GCA_029060585.1 Muribaculaceae bacterium | reverse complement strand
CTCCTCCTATAGGAAACGCTATAAATACAACGGATCTTTCGATATTTCCTACCTGACCACCGTCTATGGCGACAAGGGGCTTCCCGACTATTCGAAGCAGAACAACTTCCAGGTGATCTGGAGCCATTCGATGGATTCGAAATCTAACCCGAACATGTCGTTCTCCGCCTCGGTCAACTTCACGACATCCGGCTATACTCGCAACGACCTCAACTCCTACTACTCGAATTCATTCACGGAGAACACGAAGTCGAGCACCGTCAACATGACCTACCGCTTCCCAGGAACGAAGTGGGCTGTCAGCGCATCCACCAACATCAGCCAGCGCACGCAAGACTCCACGCTCGCAGTCAGCTTCCCCAACCTCAACGTCACTATGAGCCAGGTGGCACCCTTCAAGCGCAAGAAGGCGGCTGGCGCCGAGAAATGGTATGAGAAGATCAAGATGAGTTACAGCGGACAGTTTCAGAACTCGCTGACAGCCAAACAGAACCTTTTCTTCAAGAAAAGTCTCGTCAAGGACTGGCGAAACGGTTTCAGGCATTCGGTGCCTGTCTCCGCGACCTTCTCCTTATTGAAATACATCAACGTGTCGCCATCTCTGTCGATGACCGACCGAATGTATACCTCCAAAATCAAGAGGGACTGGGATCCCAACAAATCGGCGGAGGTAGTCACCGACACATGCTACGGATTCTACAACCTCTTCGACTTCTCCGCATCACTATCGGCCGATACGAAGCTTTACGGATTCTTCAAGCCTATGAAGTTTCTCGGCGACAAGGTGCAGATGATACGCCACGTCATGACCCCGAGCCTGTCGTTCAGCTACTCGCCAGACTTCTCCGACCCGATGTGGGGCGTCTACGGCAACTACAGCTACGTCAACAGCGCCGGGCAGAACGTCACAAAACGATACAGCTACTTCCAGCACGGAGTATTCGGAGCTCCGGGCGCGGGCAAGTCGAGCGCTGTCTCGCTCTCGCTCTCGAACAACCTCGAGATGAAGGTCAAGAGCGACCAGGACTCCACGGGAGTCAAGAAGATATCGCTCATAGAAAACCTCTCGCTGAGCCAGAGCTACAACTTCGCCGCCGACTCCATGAACTGGAGCAACCTCAACACCTCAATCCTGCTGCGACTGACCAAGAGCTTCAACCTCAACCTGAGTGCCACGTGGGATCCCTATACCTACCAGCTCAACGCCAACGGACAGCCCGTCAGGGTAAACCGCACGCGCCTTCAGGCCCATAAGGGATGGGTGAAGCTGACGTCGACGGGCACATCGTTCAGCTATACGTTCAGCAACAGCACCTTCAAGAAGAAGAAAGACACCAGAGACAAGAGGGGAAAGAAAGGGAGCGATGAGGATGACGAAGACTATGATGAAGACGAGGACATGAGCCTCGCCGACATGGCCCCATCAAAGAAGAAGAGGGGAAACCAGGAAGAGGAGCGGAAGAACGACGCCGACGGCTACACGCCATGGGACTGCCCGTGGAGCCTTACGCTCAACTATTCCATCAACTACGGACTGGGCGACTTCAACTACAAGAAGATGGACTACAACGGACGCTTCACGCAGAATCTCTCGATCTCGGGCAATCTTCGGCCTACGAAGAACTGGAACTTCTCCATGTCGTGCAGCTACGACTTCCAGGCGAAGAAGATCGCCTACATGAACTGCAACATTTCGCGAGACATGCACTGCTTCACGATGTCGTGCTCCATCATTCCCGTAGGCTATTATAAGAGCTTCAATTTCAACGTAGCCGTGAAGTCGTCGCTGCTGAGCGACCTCAAATACGACAAGCAGTCGTCGCGTCTGAACGGCATCAACTGGTAGGCCGGGCGGTGCTTTATTCCGGCAAGACGACGATTTTATTTGGATATTTGCGAAAAGTTTATTAATTTTGTAGAGATTTTACCGAAACATGGCCCGACCACTTCACCGAGTAATAACCGAACTTCGAGCGAAAATCGAGCAGCTCGCCTCCCAGAGAGACGCCGCGCTCGCCGCGCAAGAAGCTAAGAGTCAGGAAGCGGAAGACCTGCGGATCCAGCTGGAAGACTGCCGGGAGGAGCTCAAGGCCGCAAGAATGGAGGTAGACTTCCTAACGGTCTCCCACAGGCTTGCGGACTCACCTCAGAACATCATCTCGGCCCGCAGACGCCTGCAGAGGTTGATCGCAAAAATAGACAGATGCGTCTCTCTCCTCAAGGAAGACGCTGACATCAGCTGATGAAAACGAAAGAGAAAAAAACAAATATAGAAGTCAACATCTACGGCACAAGGTTTTCGGTCGTAGTCCCTTTCTCGGAGCAAGACGCGGTCAGGGCTACCGAAACGCAGATGAAAGCCTATCTGAAGGGGCTCAGGGAGATTCATTCCACAAAATCCCCTGCCGAATGCATGGCGATGATGGCATACCACTATGCATCGAACTTCTTCGCCCTCAATGCCCGGATGGAAGCGGAAACAGCCGAGGCGGAAGACCTACTCCGCGATGCCGAAAGGCTATGCGAAGGAATCGAATCCGACGCCACGGAAGATTCCGGCATCAACCGGTCGGAATTCGGCGAATTCTGAGCGCCGAGGCAACGCTCTCTTTTATTCTCACACAGCAAGATGACACGCAGAATCCTTCCCCCGCAACGCGGCGGAGGAATTTCGGCGTATCCGGACATTACGGACGTCGGACACATTATAGCGGCATTTATAACATAAACATATAGAAACATTTTTTTTCAATACAGACATGACTACAGCAATATGGATCATCATAGCCGTGGCAGCCGCAGCAGCAGGATATGCGGTGGCAGCCGCGATGAGCAGGAAGAGCGCCAGCAGCCGGGCAAACCTAATCCTTGAGGAAGCCCGCAAGGACGCCGAGGTGATCAAAGACAAGAAGATCATCGAGGCCAAGGAGCAGGAGGTAAAGATCCTCTCCGAAGCAGAGCGGAACGCAAACTCCAAGATGCAGAAGGCCCAGGCCTCTGAGGCGCGAGCTAAGCAGCGCGAGATGCAGCTCAACCAGCAGCAGAACGAACTCAACCGCAGAAAGAAGGAGCTCGACTCGCAGAAACAGAGCCTCGACACGAGAATCAACAACGCAGAGAACCTCGAGCGTACGCTTGAGGCGAGAAGAGGAGAAGTGGAGCATCTCCATCGCCAGGCGCAGGAGCAGCTCGAGCATATCTCGGGCCTCTCTGCCGACGAGGCGCGCGAGCGACTGATCGAAAGCCTTAAGGACGAGGCCCGCAGCGCGGCCCAGGGATACATAAACGACATAATGGACGAGGCAAAGCTTACGGCCAACAAGGAGGCAAAAAAAATCGTAATCCAGTCGATACAGCGTGTCGCTACCGAAGCTGCGGTAGAGAATTCAGTGACTGTCTTCCATATCGAGAACGACGAGATCAAGGGTCGCATCATTGGTCGCGAAGGACGCAACATCCGGGCTCTCGAGGCAGCCACAGGCATAGAGATCATCGTAGACGACACTCCGGAGGCCATCGTGCTTTCGGGATTTGACCCGGTGCGCCGTGAGATAGCCCGCCTCGCGCTTCACCAGCTCGTGCTCGACGGACGAATCCATCCGGCGCGAATCGAGGAAGTGGTAGCAAAAGTCAGAAAACAGGTGGAGGAAGAAATCAACGAGACAGGAAAGCGCACCTGCATCGACCTCGGTATCCATGGGCTTCATCCGGAGCTCATAAGGATGGTAGGAAAGATGAAATACCGCTCTTCCTATGGACAAAACCTGCTTCAGCATGCACGTGAGACGGCGAACCTCTGCGCCATCATGGCGGCCGAGCTGGGACTGAATCCCAAGAAGGCACGCCGCGCCGGCCTGCTCCACGACATAGGAAAGGTGCCTGACGACGATCCCGAGATCCCGCATGCAATCTTCGGAATGAAACTGGCAGAGAAATTCAAAGAAAAACCTGATATCTGCAATGCTATCGGGGCCCACCACGATGAAGTGGAGATGACATCGCTTCTTTCTCCCATCGTCCAGGTCTGTGACGCCATTTCCGGCGCCCGTCCGGGAGCGCGCCGCGAGATTGTGGAGGCCTACATCAAGCGACTCAACGACCTCGAGCAGCTCGCGCTCTCCTATCCGGGAGTAATCAAGACCTATGCCATCCAGGCCGGACGTGAGCTTCGCGTGATAGTAGGCGCCGACAAGATATCCGACCAGGAGATCGACAGCCTCTCGGCCAACATCGCAAAGAAGATCCAGGATGAACTTACGTATCCGGGCCAGGTGAAGATAACCGTCATCCGCGAGACCAGAGCTGTGGCCTACGCGAAATAATCAGGAGGCCTGCCTATGGATGAAATAGAAAACAGACCTCTTCCCGACTGCAGCGACTGCAGCGGCTGCGAGAGCGGCGGATGCGGCGGATGCGACAGCGAATCCTGCGACAGCGGCGGATGCGGAGCCCACAAGGTGATGGGCTGGAGGCGCGAGCCGAGAGGAAAGCTATATGCCACGAACTGGCTCGGCGACATCTCGACGTCGGCCGACTTTCCGGCCGTGCAGGTGCAGTTCAAGAACACCCGCGCCGGCTTCTACCTCAACCCTTCCAAGCTTAGCCTCGAGATCGGCGATACTGTAGCCGTGGAGGCAGCCAACGGCCACGACATAGGACAGGTGACCATGGTGGGGCCTCTCGTCAGGATGCAGATGGTCAAGGCAAAGCTTGACCCGGACAATCTCGACGACCTCAAGAAAGTGTTCAGGAAAGCGCGACCGTCAGACCTCGAGCGTTTCAACGAGGCAAGAAGCAAGGAGCACAGCACCATGATACGCTCGCGTGCCATAGCGGAGGAGCTCGGACTGAACATGAAGATCGGCGATGTGGAATACCAGGGCGACGGCGGGAAAGCCATCTTCTATTATATCGCCGACGAGAGGGTCGACTTCAGGAAGCTTATCCGCATCCTTGCCGAGGAATTCAAGGTGAGGATCGAGATGAAACAGATCGGAGCGCGGCAGGAGACGGGACGAATAGGGGGAATCGGGCCGTGCGGCCGACCGCTGTGCTGCTCGAGCTGGATGACCCACTTCGTTAGCGTCGGGACTGGGGCCGCAAGGATGCAGGACCTTTCGATGAATCCGCAGAAGCTTGCCGGACAGTGCGCCAAGCTGAAGTGCTGCCTCAATTTCGAGATCGACTCCTATGCGGAGGCCACCAAACAGCTTCCTCCAAAAGACGCAGTGCTCCAGACAAAAGACGCCGACTTCTTCCTCTTCAAGACCGACATCCTGACAAGAACCCTCACCTACAGCACCGACAAACGTATGGGCGCCAACCTGACGGTGATTCCGGCATCGAGGGCCTTCGAGATCATCGCTCTCAACAAGCAAGGCGTCAAGCCCGACAGGCTTGCCGAAGAATCTGACGAAGATGAGGCAACGAGGGAATACATCGACCTGACGGACCAGGACGCTCTGACACGGTTTGACAAGACAAAGAAAAAGAAGCAGAAGCACAAGCGTTCCTCCCAGCCTACTAAAGGGGGAGTAAAGGGGCAGGATGACGCACAGGTCAACCAATCCGTAAAGGAGGGCGACAAGGATAACGGAGGAGCGAAGAAGAGCGGCACCCAGCGCCGTCAGAAGAGACAGCAGCGAAACAAGGACCAGAAGACAAGCAATCCGAATACAGACACGCATGACGCCAAGAATTCTTAAGGACAGACTGACCAACCCGATTTTCCGCACTGTCGGCCGGACGGCTGACGAACTGGGGCTGGAGGTCTATGTGGTAGGCGGTTTCGTGAGGGATATATTTCTCGGACGCCATTCCGCCGATCTGGACTTCGTGACGGTAGGAAGCGGCATCAAGCTGGCGCGCGCTGTCGCTGAGCGTCTCGGAAAGAAGGGGCGCCTCACCGTCTATGCCAATTACGGGACCGCCCAAATCCGCCACCACGACCTGGAGCTTGAATTCGTAGGGGCACGCAAGGAAAGCTACAGCAGGGACTCAAGAAACCCCATAGTGGAGAACGGCACTCTCGACGACGACCAGAAGAGGCGCGACTTCACAATCAACGCTATGGCGATATGCCTCAACGAGGGAAGATTCGGCGAACTCGTAGATCCTTTCGACGGCCTCGCCGATATCGGGAGGCGCGCGATACGCACGCCGCTTGACCCTGACGTCACCTTCAGCGACGATCCTCTGAGGATGATGAGGGCCATTCGGTTCGCGACGCAGCTGGAGTTTGATATCCTTCCAGAGACTTTCGCCGGCATTCAGCGCAACGCGGCGAGGATAGATATCATCACCAAGGAACGCATCAACGATGAGCTCGGAAAGATCATGCGGTCGCGGCGTCCTTCCATAGGATTCCATCTTCTCGACGAGAGCGGCATTCTGGAGAGGATCATACCTGAGGTTTTCGCCCTGAAGGGGGTGGATACCGTAGGAGGACGGGCCCACAAGGACAACTTCCTTCACACGCTAAAGGTGGTGGACAATGTAGCCGAGCGCTCCGACAACGAATGGCTGCGATGGGCCGCGCTCCTACACGACATAGCGAAGCCCGTCACAAAAAAATGGGACAACTCGCTCGGATGGACCTTCCACAACCATAACTTCATAGGCGAGAAGATGGTGCCCCGTATCTTCCAGGCGATGAAGATGCCCCTCAACGAGAAGATGAAATACGTGCAGAAACTCGTGGGACTTCACATGCGTCCGCAGCAGGTAGGGGAGGACGGTGTCAGCGATTCGGGAGTCAGACGTCTTCTTACGGATGCAGGCGAAGATGTGGAAGACTTGATGATACTGGCCGAGTCTGATCTTACATCGCGCAATCCGGTCAAGGTGAAGTCGGCTCTCGACGGATTCATGGCGCTGCGGGACAGGATGAAAGAGATCATCGCGGCCGACGACTACAGGAAGTGGAAAAATCCTATCAACGGCAACGAGATCATGGAGCGGCTTGGAATCCCTCCTTCGCAGGAGATATCAAGGCTCAAGCAGATGGTGAAAGATGCAATTCTGGATGGGATAATACCAAACGACCATGATAGTGCCTGGAATTATCTGATGGCTCATAAGGATGACTTGATCTGTGAAAGTGATGCCGACAATGCAGATAAGGAATAAATTGCATTTCCGGATATACAAAATATTATCTGTTTTACGTTGAGCAAATATAGAAGCTGACTATTTGCGAAAAAAGAACCGGACAATCGGAATCAATCATCAGAGAATTTTATCTGAGTAACCTAAACAGTGATCGATTTTGACAACAATTAAGAATAATATAAAATACTTACGAATATGTGTGGAATAGTAGGATATGTAGGCGACAGGGAAGCCTATGATATTCTTATCAAAGGCTTGCACCGACTGGAATACCGGGGATATGACAGCGCAGGAGTAGCCATTGTCAGTCCTTCAGGGAAGATAAACGTGTATAAGACCAGGGGAAAGGTATCGAATCTGGAGAAGTATTGTGAAGACAAGGACATAGCAGGGCATACCGGAATAGCACACACCCGCTGGGCTACACATGGAGAACCTTCTGACTGCAACGCTCATCCTCACTTCAGTGAAGATGAAGAGATAGCACTTGTGCATAATGGCACGATAGAGAATTATAAGGTGCTTAAGGATGCCC
>JAIDTS010000354.1 GCA_029060585.1 Muribaculaceae bacterium | reverse complement strand
CGTGCTTATGGCGGAAATATCGGAGCCCGATGGTGGTTCGGCAAAGCGGCGCATGAAAAACCACTTACAGGCCACCACCTCGGCCTGTTCGCAGGAGCCGTCACATATGATTTCGAACTTGGCAAAGGTGGCATAATGGGAGGTGTCCCCCGAGGGACGCTATGGGACCGCTGTAACTTCATTTCCGGCATTGAATACGGATACTCACTTCCGGTAGCGCGTCGCATCAACATCGATTTCTCACTTGCGTTGGGCTATATGGGAGGAAAGTATCTTAAATACGAACCTAAATACGGTTTCTACATCTGGCAGTCTACCCACAGGCTTCATTGGTTTGGACCTACAAAAGCCGAGATTTCGCTTGTGTGGCTGATCGGCTGCGACAACTACAACCGCTCGAAAGGAGGTAAGAAATGAAACAACATGTAAGAAATATCCGGAAATTTAGAGGGACATTCACAGTTCTTCTCTTGTCGATGGTCGCTCTGGCGTTTACATCCTGCCGCCACAAAGACCTGTATATGGAAGAGGACATGTCATCGGAACTTCAGGTTGTCTTCGACTGGAGAAACGCTCCTGACGCAAATCCTGAATCAATGGCGCTATATCTATATGAGGATGACGGACACAATCCGATGCGCTTTATCTTTGCAAATAAAACAGGGGGATTGATCAAGGCCCCGTTCGGCACCAGACACGCCATATGCCTTAACGCCGACAATACCGACTGGGCAAGGATGCGCAATCATGATGATATCGAGACCCTTGAGATATATACCCAGGATGCAGCTGAGATCGGCACACGGGCGGATGACTCCACGACGATACCGAGGCCGGAAGGAACGGAAAACGAACGAATCGCCGCCACTCCCGGTATGCTTTGGGGTAGCCGCACGAACGACATCGGTATAGTTCCCCACAACGGAATGCAGACGATCACCATGTATCCTATAGAAGCGGTGTGCCATTATATCGTGGATGTATATGATGTGGAGAATCTCGACGGAGTGGAGTCATCGGCTGTCGATGCCACACTCTCCGGCATGGCAGAAGGATATTGCCATGGACAGCAATCCGCTACTGACAATACCGTGTCGATGAAATTTGATCTTACGGGCAATGCTGCGGAAAAGAACCTTCACGGGGAGTTCCTAACATTCGGGGAATGCAGCAATACCGTAGCCAAACATTATCTTACATTATATATGGTGCTGACCGATGGCAGTAAATGGTATCATTCTTTCGATGTATCCGATCAGGTGACGAAAGCTCCTGATCCTACACACGTGCATATAATAGTGAGAGGACTTGACCTTCCTCAGCCTCCGGAGGAAGGCTCCGGAGATCTAAAGACCGACGTCAACGAATGGCAGGCTGTAAATATAGGACTCCAAATGTAAAATTAATTATTATTTTTTTAATTTATTTTTAACAAACTCTATCACACCGCTATTCGTTTTATAATAAAAGGAATTAAAAGACAATTAGAAACGATTTACCTTTATTTCTATATTGTCATGATACAGAAACTTCGAAAAACACACAATATTATGAAAAAGACACCACTATTCCTAATGGCAATGAGCGCTTTCGCTCTTGCATCCTGTTCAGAAGACGAACCGGTCAGCGTCCGCCAAGCTACAAATGAAGCCATATCGTTCCGCCCGGCGATGGGCACGAGAGCCACAGAAACAACCAACTCGAATCTTGATAAGATTTTCGTGACCGCTGTATATGGAGACTCTGTCGCTGATTCAAGTTCTGCAAGAAATGTATTCAAGAATACCCTTTATTTCGACAATGCCGAATTTGACAAAGGCGCAGACTCTTTCTTCACCGCCGCCAACGGAAAGGAATACAACTGGCTTTCTCCTACGCAGAAGATCGATTTCTTCGCCTACGCTCCCTCGCAGGATGATCTTGGAGCTGACATAGTGATGAAGGATGACAACAGCGGAATGACGCTTGAATCTTTCGCCGTCCCTGAAAACATAGCCGATCAGGTAGATTTCATCACTGCAAATGCTTCCGGAACAAGAAAGAACAACGAGACAAGCGGAGTTGAACTTACTTTCGACCACCGTCTTGCTCAGATCGAGCTACGCGCGAAGTCAGAAAACGACAATTACACCTACAAGGTGGTTGGCGCAAGAATCGGCCGACCCCAATACATGGGCACTTTTGATTTCAACACCAATCAGTGGACCCTCGACGACTGGCATGATACCGCTGTCTACACTTCTTACTGCGATACTACCACCCTTTCAGCCTCACCGGTTTCCATTATGGGAGCTGACGGCAATGCGATGCTGATGCCACAGACCTTGACACCATGGGATTCGACGAATGATCCCGACAACGTGGCAAGAGAAGCTTATCTCAGCGTTCTCGTAAACATTACCAGAACCGACAACGGCATTCAGATATATCCTTTTGCTAACGAGAACGAATTCACACATGATCCCGTCAGGGAGTACGGCTGGGCCTCCATTCCTCTATCGGGAACATGGGAACAAGGCAAGAAATACATCTACACTCTTGACTTTACAAACGGTGCGGGCGTTACCGATCCGGACGATCCCTACCCAGGCACAGAGATTCTCGGCGACGCAATCAAGTTTACAGTTAAAGTCAACGACTGGGTCGACGGCAACTCGGGCAAAGTCTACGATATGTCAGCTGATAAGGTTGAGTAATTATACATAACAT
>JAIDTS010000353.1 GCA_029060585.1 Muribaculaceae bacterium | reverse complement strand
ATTGTGGGTTATTGATGATATTTCAAAAATTTCCGCAAAGTTAACAAAATTATTTGAATATTCAGTATATTTTAGTTAATTTTGTAGATAATTTAGTAAAACACCACTTTATCATATATGACTCAATCTGAAATAGAGTTTTTTGACGCTCTCGCTCCCTCTTGGGACAGCAATGAAATCCGTTCGACTCCGGAAAGGATCAAGAGCATTCTCGGCAAACTAAGAATCAGCGAAGGAATGAACATCCTTGACCTCGGCACAGGCACAGGCGTGCTTGTGCCTTACCTAAGCGAGATGGTGGGTGATGAAGGGCATGTGACTGCTATCGACCTGTCGGAAGGTATGTTGTCACTGGCTCGTAAGAAATTCGGCAGTCTTAAGAATGTGGATTTCCTGAAGATAGATTTTGAGGAAGAACTGATTCCAGGGAAATATGACATGGCTTTGCTTTATTCTGTATATCCCCATCTGCATGCGCCTGCGGATACGATGGAATGGCTCTTTAAGATGAATATGAAACCTTACGGAAGAATAGTGATCGCCTTTCCCTCAGACGAGGAATTTATCAACAATATTCACCATGAAAGGAAAGCCGAGCATGACCATCTTCCATCGGCCTACACCCTCGCGGAGATGATAAGCCTCTGGGGATTTCACGCTGAAGTACTGGCGGCTACACAGGATGAATATATAGTAGAAATACAATTACAATAGGACAATAAAAGGACGCACGTGACGTGCGTCCTTGCAAGTTTATTCAGTATTGTACACCGTTTTTCAGCAGGAGTTCCTTAAGCCGGAGGTTTTCCTCGCGCAAGGCATCTACCTCGTCGCGCAGATCGTCTATCCGTTCTGAAAGGCGATCGTTTCGTTTTGTAAGGAATTCAATTCTTTCCGTAGCATCGGCATCCGGTCCTGAATGCTCCCTCTCGCGCTGATGGGCAAGATCATGGAAATGATTGAGAAGCTGGGTAAGCGTATCGTTCTGATCCATCGTATGGGTATGGGGTGGAACGGTCTGATCCATGTGCTCGTCTATCATATATTCATCGAGACTGTCGAGTTCGAATATGTCCTTGATTCTATCGAGCTTCTCGTCAGGCATACGGCTCTTTCCGTTTTCTATCGCTGATAGAAAACTTGGGCGAACCTGAAGAAGTTCTGCCAATTCACGCTGACTCATGCCGGCACGTTTGCGAAGTCTTACAAAATCAATTCTTTTCATGGTATATTTTCGTTAAACGACACAAATTCAATCTTTTGATATATAATACGCGAGCACGGATACAGCCGTGCCCAAAGCCATAGTCATAAGCAAGACAATCAGCACAAGAAGCATATAGACCAACCAACGTCTTGAAACATGCTTCTTAAGCCAACGAAAGATAACCGGAAGGAGCAATGTCTCCAATCCGGCTATCAGTATGCTGTAGACGGCATCGCTCATATCAGTCCTTCTTTGCAGGGTCGCACGTCAGGCTTATGCCGAGCTTCTTGAATATCTTATGGTCCACTTCTCCAAGCATGACAGTGGAGTGAGCCTGGCAACCATCGAGTTCGGGAAGGGTCTCCAGAGCCTTTCGGCACTTTTCATCGTGTGTGCTGAGAACGGACAGTGCCACAAGCACCTCGTCGCTGTGCAGGCGTGGATTGTGGCCCTTAAGATATGTGGTCTTCGTATGCTGGATCGGTTCTATCATCTCCTCAGGAATCAGCTTTATGTCATGGTCTATGCCGGCAAGATGCTTGACTACATTGAGTATAAGGGCACTACTCGGACCGAGAAGTTCGCTCTGTTCTGCCGTAATGATCGTGCCGTCTGCCAGTTCAATTGCGCTGCATGGAAGATCACTTTTCTCCGAACGTTCGCGCGCAGCTCCGATACATGGACGGTAGGACGCGTCAAGCTTAGCCTGATTGAGCAGCAATGCGATTTTGTCTACTTCCGACTTGCAGTCCTCCCCTTTGGCCATATTATTGAGGGCTGTGAAATAGCGGCGGATGATCTCGTTGTTGGAGGCACGGCAGCATACTGCGTCATCGCTGATGCAGAATCCTACCATGTTGACGCCCATATCTGTCGGAGATTTGTAGGGATTGCTTCCATAGATACCCTCGAAGAGAGTATTGAGAACGGGAAATATCTCTATGTCGCGATTGTAGTTGATCGCTGTCTTTCCGTAGGCTTCAAGATGGAAGGGGTCAATCATGTTGACGTCGTTGAGATCGGCTGTGGCCGCCTCATAGGCGATGTTGACAGGATGCTTGAGGGGAAGGTTCC
>JAIDTS010000352.1 GCA_029060585.1 Muribaculaceae bacterium | reverse complement strand
GTGTAGTTGTTGGTAAGGTCGGGAGTGACGCGGATATCGGCTATGCGGTTCTTGTCGCGTGCGAAGAGATAGCAGTCGCGGCCTACGCCGGAGAGGCGCCAGAAGTCCTGATCCTCAAGATAGGAACCGTCACACCAGCGGAAGACCTGGAAACAGATGAGGTTTTCCTTGCCGGGCACGAGATAGGGGGTGAGGTTGAACTCGGCCTCGAGCTTGCTGTCTTCGCTGTATCCTACGTATTTGCCGTTTACCCATAGATAGATATTGGATGTCACGGAGCCAAAGTGGGCGAAAATCTCCTTGCCTTTCCAGGATGCAGGCACGAGAATCTCGCGGCGGTAGGTGCCGACATGGTTATCCTGGTCGGGCACGTTGGGCGGATCGTTGCGGAAGAAGCGGTCCCAGGGATACGCCATGTTGGTATACATCGGATCGCCATAACCGTTGAGTTCCCAGCATCCCGGCACCTTTATTGTGTCCCATCCCTTGTCGTTGAAATCCTTCTTCCAGAAGTCGGTCGGGCGCGATGAAGCGTCGTTGACCCAGTTGAACTTCCAGTCACCGTTGAGCGAGAGATAGTTGGAAGAATTCTTTCTGTCTTCCTTGAAGGAGCCCTTCTCTCCCTTCTTAAAAGCGAACGCCTCCGAGCGCATCGGTGCGCGATTTACGGCGTTTACCTCCGGGTCGAGCCATTCCTTGAAGGTCTGGGCCGAAAGCGTAGCCGCGAGCAGTGCGAGAGCTGCTCCTAATATAGTCTTTCTCATGATAATAGAAATTAATAAAGAGGACGCACGCGCCGTGCGTCCCTATTGATCAGACTGTGAGGATTTCCTTCTCCTTCGCGGCGAAGATTTCGTCGATCTGCTTGAGATACTTATCGTGGAGTTTCTGCACTTTGGCTTCTGCGTCTTTCTCCATGTCTTCGCTCAGACCCTGCTTGATTTCCTTCTTGAGACCGTCGATAGCCTCACGGCGGGCGTTGCGGACTGAGACCTTGGCGGTCTCGGCCTCTGCCTTGCACTGCTTCACGAGCTGCTTGCGGCGGTCTTCCGTCAGTGGCGGAATGCCGAGACGGATCACCTCGCCGTTATTTTCAGGAGTGATGCCGAGGTCGGAGTCGATGATGGCCTTCTCGATCACACGGAACATCCCCTTCTCCCAGGGAGTGATTGCGATGGTGCGTGCATCTGGCACCGATACGTTGGCCACGTTGGAGATCGGAGCCTGGCTACCGTAGTAGTCTACACGGATGCCGTCAAGGAGTTTTGCGGATGCCTTGCCGGCGCGGATTCGGGCGAGGGTCTCTTCCAGATAGTCGGCTGCGAGTTCCATCGACTCCTGGGCATTGTCAAGATATTCTTTTACTTCCATGATATGTGTATTGATTTTAATTAATATACGAGAGTTCCGACGTTGTCGCCCTGCATCATCTTCAGGAGGTTGCCTTCTTTATCCATGTTGAAGACGTAGATGGGCATTTTATTTTCCTTGCAGAGTGCGGTGGCGGTGAGGTCCATCACCTTGAGTCCCATGGAGATTACCGCGTCGTAGGTGATCTTGTCGAATTTTGTGGCCTTCGGGTCTTTCTCCGGATCGGCGGTGTAGACGCCGTCAACACGCGTGCCCTTCAGCATTACGTCTGCCTCGATTTCGATGGCGCGAAGCGCCGAGCCGGTGTCGGTAGTGAAGAAAGGCTGTCCCGTGCCGCAGCTCATGATAGCTACCTTCCCCTGCTTCATGGCGTCGATGGCCTCCCATTTGCTGTAGGGCTTACCGATCGGAAACATATTGATGGCCGTGAAGACCTGCGCCGGCTGTCCTACAGACTCAAGCGCCGACGAGAGCGCAAGGGAATTTATGACGGTGGCGAGCATTCCCATCTGGTCTCCCTTCACGCGATCGAAACCTTTCGAGGCTCCCGACAGTCCGCGGAATATGTTGCCTCCGCCTATCACGATGCCGATTTCCACTCCGGCCTGGGCTATCTCCTTGATCTGGCGGGCGTAAGCCTCCAGCCTGTCGCGGTCTATACCATATCCCTGCGCTCCCATGAGCGATTCGCCGGAGAGCTTAAGCAGTATTCTTTTGTATTCCATGTCAGATTATGTTTAGGTTTTCACAAAGTTATTAAAAAATTCCCATCCTCCCAAATCAACTCTCGTTTTTTTTTATTAACTTTG
>JAIDTS010000351.1 GCA_029060585.1 Muribaculaceae bacterium | reverse complement strand
GACTTAATGAAATAATAACCGTTTTAACGAAAGCTATATATGAAACTTATTCTTAAAGAGAACGTAGTCGAACTCGGCTACAAGGACGATGTAGTGGAAGTGAAGGATGGTTATGGTCGTAACTATCTGATTCCTCAGGGTAAGGCGATCATCGCTTCTGACGCCAACCTCAAAGAACTTCAGGAAAATCTCCGTCAGCGCGCCCACAAGATCGCTGCGATCCTCGCTGAGGCTCAGAGCCAGGCTGACGCTATCAAGGACGTTAAACTCGTCATCGAGGCTAAGACCGGACCTAACGGCGTTATCTACGGCAGCGTAGGAGCTGCTCACATCGCTGAGGCTTTCGCTAAGCTCGGTCACAATATCGACCGCAAGCTTATCTCTCTCAAAAACCCCATCAAGGTTGTTGGCGACTACGTTTGCACCGTTAAGTTCCATCGCGACGTTAACGCTGATGTTGACGTTTGCGTTGTCGCTGAGGCTACAGAAGAGTAATTCTCGACATTACCAAATCATAAAAAGTTTCATGCAAGAGCTTGCATGAAACTTTTTTTTTGCATATACGGTTTTTTTTTGTTATCTTTGTGAGTTAAGAATCCGCTTTGCGCGCCTATTTTTGGACGTTAGCGATAGATAGCTGAATAATAATAAAATACACTGATATATGAAATTTAACGTACACGGAAAGACTCTTCAGCAGCAACTCGGTGCTGTTAGCAAGGTCATAAACGCGAAAAACGCACTTTCCATTCTTGACAACTTTCTTCTCGAGGTGAAGGAAGACTCCCTGCTCATAACTGGTTCCGACCAGGAGACTGTGATGACTGCGCGAATGGAAATAACAAATCAAGGCCTCGACGGAAAGATAGCGATCAATGCCAAGAGACTCATTGAGGTGGTGAAGGAAGTCGCAAATTTCCCGTTGACGTTCGAGATTGAGGAGTCTACGGGTGCCGTTGATCTGCTTTTCCCTGGTGGACATTTCTCTTTTATGGGTGTCGATGCAGCTGAATATCCTCAGAGCTTTGAGACCGACGACCTTTCCGTGGAGATGACGATTCCTGCCGAGGTGATTCAAAGCGGACTCGACTATACTCTCTTCGCTATAAGCACTGATACCAACAGACCGATGATGACAGGTGTCTATTGGGATTTCCACGAAAACGACATAACTTTTGTTGGAACGGATACACATAAGCTCGTGCGCTACATCAATTCATCGTTCAGACCGAATAATGTGACTTCATTCATCCTGCCTGCAAAACCGGCGGGTATTCTTCGCTCCCTCCTCGGCAAGGAGACAGAGTTTGTAAAAATACGCAAGGATGACAAAAGCGCCATTTTCTCATTCGGCGATTTCCGTCTCGGCTGTCGGTTCGTAAAGGGCAACTATCCTAACTACAATCGTGTGATTCCTCAGGATAATCCTAATGAATTGATTGTAGACCGCCAGGTTCTCGCCGCGGCTATGAGGCGAGTGTCTCTCTTCGCAAGCAAGGCCTCAAGTCTTGTGAAAATGAGTATGGATGATAATAATGTCACGCTCCAGGCCCAAGATTTCGACTATTCCACTAAGGCTGACGAACGTATAGGATGCTCTTACGAAGGGCGCCCGCTTTCTATCGGTTTCAACAGCGTATATATGATAGAAGTACTCAACAACCTCCCCGGTGACCAGGTGATTGTCAAACTATCGGATCCGGGACGACCTGGTCTCTTTATGCCTTTTGAGCAGAAGGAGGACGAAAGCGTGGTGATGCTGCAGATGCCGATGCAGGTGATAGAATGAAAATACTAAAATAATACTCTAAGCAATCAATGCAACTTAATCTGATTCGACCCATAATTTTCTTTGACCTGGAGACCACTGGTACGAGTGTGACTTCCGATCGCATCGTGGAGATATCCATAATAAAGGTTTTCCCTGATGGACATACCGAAGAGAAGACTCGTCGCATTAATCCCGAGAGGCATATCCCGGAGGAAAGCACTGCTATACATCATATCACGGACGAGGACGTGAAGGATGCTCCAACTTTCCGTCAGATTGCTAAATCGCTGCATGAACTTTTCCACGATTCCGATATCGCCGGATTCAATTCAAATAAATTCGATGTTCCTTTGCTGATAGAGGAGTTCGGACGCGCAGGGTTGAGTTTTGATGTCAGCGGAAGGAATTTTATCGACGTTCAAGGTATTTTTCATAAGATGGAGCAGCGTACTCTCGTGGCAGCATACCGTTTCTATTGCGGTAAGGATCTGACGGATGCCCACTCCGCGACTGCCGATACTCGCGCTACGTATGAAGTGCTTCTCAGCCAGCTTGACAGATACCCCGAACTAAAAAACGATGTTAGGGCTCTCGCGGAGTTCTCCAGCGGAGGCAGAAACGTTGACCTTGCGGGTCGCATGGTATACGATGATAACCATGAGCCAATCTTCAATTTCGGAAAAAACAAAGGTAGAAAGGTGAAGGATATCGTGCGACATGAGCCTGGATTCATCCAATGGATCATGCAAGGCGATTTCCCGAAGGAGACTAAAGATCAACTGCGTCGTCTGCAGTATGAATACCAAAAAAAATAAATAGAAATTATAAATGCAGACCTTGAAGGGAAAACACATCGTGCTCGGTATCTCGGGAGGCATTGCAGCCTATAAAAGCGCTTATCTGCTCCGTCTTTTCATTAAGGCTGGTGCGGAGGTGCAGGTCGTGATTACTCCTAACGGTAAAGAGTTCATCACTCCGGCCACTCTTGCCGCATTAAGCGGTAAACCCGTGGTGTCCGAATTTTTTGCAGCCAATACTGGAGAATGGCACTCTCACGTCGACTTGGGTCTTTGGTCAGACCTTATGGTGGTGGCGCCTGCCACAGCTTCCACCATTGGCAAGATGGCCAATGGTATTGCTGACAATATGTTGATCACAACATATCTTTCGGCAAAAAGTCCCGTTATGGTCGCTCCGGCAATGGATCTTGATATGTGGGCTCATCCTTCTACCCAAAGGAATGTGGCTACTCTCGAACGCGACGGAGTGGAGATTATTCAGCCCGCTTCAGGAGAATTGGCAAGCCATCTTTCAGGAAAGGGGAGGATGGAGGAGCCGGAAGAGATTCTCAGAAGGGTAGAACTCCATTTCAAAAACCGGGAGTCTCTTAAGGGTAAGAAGATACTTGTGACTGCTGGCCCTACCTACGAGGATATTGACCCGGTGCGCTTCATCGGAAACTATTCAAGTGGGAAAATGGGATTTGCCATCGCGGAAGAAGCGGCGACGAGAGGTGCGGAGGTGACGCTGGTTACCGGTCCGGTTTCTCTATCTACCTCTAATCCACGTATACGGCGCGTCGACGTCAGAAGTGCATGTCAGATGCTGGTAGCGGCGGAGAAGGCTTTCGCTGACTGCGATGCCGCTATCCTGTCGGCCGCCGTGGCAGACTACGCCCCTGAGCATCGCCATGAGTCGAAGTTGAAACGTGAGAATACCGAAGGACTTGAACTAAAACTTATCAAGAACCCCGATATAGCGGCTACGCTCGGGGTTGACAAAGGCTCTCGCATTCTTGTTGGGTTCGCTCTTGAGACAGACCATGAGCATGATAATGCAGTGGCTAAGATGCGCAGAAAAGGGCTTGATATGATTGTGCTTAATTCGCTGCGAAATCCTCTTGCTGGATTCAATAAGGACACTAATCAGGTGACCATTATCAAAAGTGATGGAAGCGAGATGGAATACCTGGCGAAAGACAAGAAAGATGTTGCCCGCGACATCATCGATCAGATTGATGGGTTGCTTAACATTGAAGTAGTTTAGACTTATTTTTTTATTTAGAGTTCGTAAATAAGTTGTACAACTTCTTTAATAAAGACGGAAAATGACTATTAAGAGAAGCGTGAAATATCTCATGGCCTGCATGGGAATAATGATTTCAGCCAGTATGGACGCGCAGGAACTCAACTGTGCGGTGGAAGTCAATGCCCAGAAGATAGAGGGAGGCTCTAAATCTGTCTTTCAGACTCTTCAGGAGGCTATTACTGAATATATGAATGAGACACGCTTTTCAAATGCGACTTTCGCCAACAATGAGAAAATAGACTGCCGCCTTTATCTGACAGTAAGCGAATATAACGATGATCGCATCACGGGCGACCTTCAGGTGCAACTGTCTCGTCCGGTTTACAACTCTACTTATACTACGACGTTATTCAATTTCAAGGATAATCGGATAAGTTTCGAATACCGAGAAGGTGAACCTCTCATCTTCAACTCCACTACCATTGACAATAACCTGACCGCTATTCTTAACTATTATGCCTATCTCTTCCTCGCTCTTGACTTCGATAGTTTCTCTCCTCACGGAGGTGACCCTTATTATGAAAGGGCTGCCACAATTGTCCAGGCGGCTCAAAGCCTCGGTGAGATTGGATGGAAAGCTTTTGAAGATCCTAAAAACAGAAGCGGTGTCCTAAATTCCCTGACGGCTCCATCTACTTCGGCATATCGACAGATGCTCTACGACTATCATCGTAAGGGACTCGACGAAATGGTAACCTCTCCTGATAAAGGGCGGGCTTCCATTACGCAGTCGCTCAATGCTATGGAGACTATCTATAATGCGGATGCTATGTCAGCTGCTCTTTCTATCTTCCGCGATTCAAAGATGGATGAGCTCGTCAATGTTTATTCCAAGGCTCCCCAGACAGAAAGGGAGATGGTTTATAAACTGTTGCAACCTTTATATCCGGCTGAGAACGAACGTCTGAATAAAATCAGGAAAGGAGATGAAAACAATTGAAATGAAAGGAGGGATCACCATATGATTAGACAACTCACTATATTCAACTACGCCCTTATCGACAGAGTAGAGCTCAACCTCTCCGAAGGCCTGACTATTCTTACAGGTGAGACCGGTGCGGGAAAGTCTGTCATGATGGGTGCCATCTCGCTCCTTATGGGAGAGAGAGCAGATAGTAAGGTGCTTGCCAATAGGGATGGAAAGGCCGTGGTGGAGGGCGTTTTCGACTCGGTCTCTCCTTCTCTTAAGGAACTGTTTGATGCAAATGATCTTGACTGGAATGATGGGCAGATTATTGTTCGCCGTGAGATAACAGCAAACGGCCGCAGCCGCGCTTTCATCAACGATTCCCCTGTCACGTTGCCGTTGCTGACTGAAGTGGCAGGTGGACTTGTCGATATTCATTCCCAAAATTCTAACAGGTTGCTCTCTAAGCCTGATTACCAGCTCAGCATCATTGACTCGATTGCTGATAATGCCGACCTGCTTGCAGATTATAAAAAGGATTTCTCAAGGTTTGTGACTTTGAGAAATAAGATAAAGAAACTCCGGGAGGCAATTGAGAAAAGTAGGGAAAGCAGGGAACTGCGTGCATTTCAGCTCGAACAGCTGACTAAGATCAATCCGAAGAAAGGAGAACTGGAGGAAGTGGAAAAAGACTATGATATCCTTTCAGATGCTGATGATCTTAGGGGTAGAATCAATCAGGCGGCTTATCTTCTATCTACGGGCGACAGTAGCGCTGTCTCTATGATAGGCGACGCGGGTGCTGGCATTGACGGTATTGACTTCGCTCTGTTCGAGGGGCATCGCGATGAGACTCAGCCCGGTCTTATGGAGCGCCTGAGAACCGTGTATATCGAACTTAAGGATATAGGAGACTCTCTCGCAAGAATAGCTTCCGGAATTGAATCCGATCCGATTCGTCTCGCTAAGGCGGATGCCAGACTCAAGGAACTTTATGAAGCCGTGAAGAGATTCAAGGTTGCTGACTATGACGCTCTCGTTGAGCTTTACGCTTCGTTGAGGGATGAATGTGGCGGAGGTTCCGAACGCATCGGTGAGCTCAACGCTCTTGAAGCGGAAGCCAGAAAACTTGGTGAGACTCTTAAGGAAAAAGCCGAGATTATAAGCTCTACAAGGGAGTCGGCTGCCCGTAGATTCGAGAATATTCTGACGGCCGACGCACGACCGCTGGGCCTGAAAAACCTACGTTTTAGTGTTGGCCTGACTAAAGGAAAACTTACTCCAGACGGTAAGGATACAGTGGAATTCCTGTGCGCTTTCAACAAAAACCAGCCTCTTATGCCG
>JAIDTS010000350.1 GCA_029060585.1 Muribaculaceae bacterium | reverse complement strand
GTTTATAGGTCAGTCATCTTACCCGTACGGGAAGATTGGGATCTGGGCTTGCGAAAGGATTTTAAATCTTTGCGCTCTTTGCCCCTTTGCGCCCTTTGCGTGCGCTTCCTCTGATTGGAATATGCAAAATTAATAAAAAATATCCAAATCTCAATAAAAAGGAGCGTGAAAAATTCACGCTCCTCGATTATTTGGAATCTGTCTGTCTCTGATTACTCAGCGAGGAAAGCCTTCACCTTGCCGAGAACGTTGTCTACGGTATAACCGAACTTCTCGTCGAGCACTTTCAGAGGTGCCGAAGCACCGAAGCGCTCCATGCCGAAGATCTCCCAGTCTCCCTTCATTACGGGATATAGTGATGCGGGAAGTCCTGCGGTGATACCGAATACTTTTACGCCCGAAGGTATCACTTCGTCGCGGTAAGACTTCGGCTGACGGCAGAAGAGACCGACTGAGGGAACGGAAACCACGCGGGCTCCGATACCTTCCTCGCCGAGCTTCTCTGCTACGTGAAGAGCGAGAGCGACTTCTGAACCGTTGGCTACAAGAGTCACCTTGGTGTCGGGAGCATCGTAGATTACATAGCCGCCCATAGCGAGCTTCTTGGCCTGCTCCGCGCGGTCGTCGGCGGGAATGTCCTCGAGGTTCTGACGTGAGAGCACGAGCACTGTGGGAGACTTCTTGTTCTCAAGTGCGAGCCTATAGCTTTCCACTGTCTCCGCGCTGTCGCACGGACGGAGCACGAGGGCAGCCTGATGGCCGGCGAGGGTGGCCATCTGCTCAAGCAGACGGATCTGTGCCTCCTGCTCTACGGGCTCGTGGGTAGGTCCGTCCTCTCCTACGCGGAATGCGTCGTGGGTGAAGATGAACTTGACAGGAAGTTCCATAAGGGCAGCCATTCGGATGGCGGGCTTCATGTAGTCAGAGAATACGAAGAATGTGCCGCAAGCTGCGATGCAGCCGCCATGAAGGGCGATACCGTTGCATATGCAGGCCATCGTAAGCTCGGCTACACCGCTCTGGAGGAATGCTCCGGAGAAGTCACCCTTTACGAAAGCGTGTGTCTTCTTGAGGAAACCGTCGGTCTTGTCTGAGTTGGCAAGGTCGGCTGAGCTGACGATCATATTGTGGACATGGTCGGCGAGGAACGAAAGGACTGCCGCTGATGAGGCGCGTGACGCCATGTTGGGCTTCAACGCAACCTTTGTCCAGTCAAGGTCAGGAAGTTTGCCGGCGAGCCAGTCCTGAAGTGTCTTGGCTTCTTCGGGATTCTTCTCTGCCCATTCAGCGTATTTAGCCTTGCGGTCTGCCGCATACTTCTTGAGCTCTTCCATGCGGTCAGCATAGAGCTTCTTGACGTCATCCCATATCTGCCAGGGGTCCTGTGGATCTCCACCGAGATTCGCTACAGTCTTGTCCATGTCGGCGCCGGCCGCTGATAGAGGCTGTCCATGGGTGTTGACATGTCCTTCAAGGCTTGATCCGTCTGCTGCCACAGCCTTGCGGGCCATGATAGTGTGACCGATGATCAATGTAGGACGCTCCTTCTCGTTGCGGGCTGATTCAATTGCACCGGCGATTGCGAGCGGATCAGTGCCGTCTATTTCAAGAACGTTCCAGTTCCACGCACGGTATTTTGCAGCGGTGTCCTCAGAGGTAACATCCTTTACCTTAGTGGAGAGCTGAACCTCGTTGGAGTCATAGAACATAATTAGATTGTGAAGTCCCAGATTGCCGGCAATGCGTCCTGCGCCTTGGGAGATTTCTTCCTGAATGCCGCCGTCGGAAATGAAAGCATATGTCTTGTGCTCCACGACCTCGCCGAAACGGGCTGCGAGAAAACGCTCTGCGATGGCGCAGCCTACTGCAAAGACATGTCCCTGCCCGAGAGGTCCGGAGCTGTTCTCTACACCGCGGTTTACGTCAAGTTCAGGATGGCCGGGAGTGGCCGTACCCCACTGGCGGAAGCCATGAAGTTCTTCTATTGTATATTTGCCGGAAAGCGCGAGGACGGAATAGAGCATTGTGCTCATGTGGCCCGGATCAAGGAAGAATCGGTCGCGTGCGAACCAGCTGGGATCTTCCGGATCATAATTGAGGAATGAGGAATAGAGCACGTTGACGAAGTCTGCGCCGCCCATTGCGCCACCGGGGTGGCCTGATTTTGCTTTTTCCACCAT
>JAIDTS010000035.1 GCA_029060585.1 Muribaculaceae bacterium | reverse complement strand
GAGTCTTATGTCTTAAGGAGGAGTCGCGGTCGTATAGAGGGCGGACTTGCTTCGCTTGTCCGGGAGGGAGCAAAGGGCGCAGAGGGTCTCCGAGCTGATGTGTCAGCAGGGGATGCCGCGGGGCGGTAGAGCTGGAGCTCTACCCTCCTAAGGGCTACGCAGTGTTGGATTTGGAAGGAGGCAGGGCAACGCGGATCGGCTGCTGGCTTTGCCCTGCCGGTGTCGCTGATGCGGCCGGATGGGACGCGGATTTTTTAAAGTCTTAAGTCTTCAGTCTTTAGTCTTAAGAAGCATGTCGAGGGCGTGGCCGACGCGGAGTCGTGGCTGAGCCTGGCTTCGCCGGCTTTCGCGGATATTGTATACCAGCGAGTTAGTGGGCGTTCAAGTTAATGGGTATTTAATGGTAAGGGGGAGGTGGGGACTTAGAATGAGAGGAGCCAGTCGGCGAGGGGGCGGACTTGGATGGTGAGGTCGGAGGTTTCTATGGTGCGCTCTTCGGAGTATGTGACGATTTCGGCTTCTTTCAGTCCGTATAGCTTGTGGAAGATGGTCAGTGCTTTAACCTCCCGCTCCAATGTGGCCGGATCGTTGAGGCTATAGCTGACCTGGATTCCTTTTTTCATAGAGGGAATATAGAAATCCAATTCGACTTCCTTATTGTAGAAATATACTTTGTCGTCCTCATTCAGCATGGCGTGGTGATAAAGTGTGACTGCGCAAATATTTTCCAGAAGGGATGTTTCGCTGTCAGTTAGGAAGATATTCAGCAGTCCGTTGTCGATGAAGTAATGCTTCTTTACAGTCGTTTTCTCGACGAATTTTGAGGCATAGTTTTCCAAAGAAAAAAGTAGACACGCTTCCATGCAGTATTTTACATATTCCTGAATGGATGCCACATTGGTTGAGACACTAGATGCTTTGACGATATTGGCAAGGCGGTTGTAGGAGGTCGGAGTCTTTATGTTTTCGGCAAGTCTCCGAACTGCAAGCCTCAATGCGATTTCATTTTTTATGCCGTTTCTGGCGATGATGTCACCCAAAATTATTTTTTCATAAAGCTCATTGAGCCATTGTCTCTTGTTTTTGAAAAGAGTGAGCTCCGGAAATCCTCCCCACATGAAATAAGAGCTAAGACAACGCTCAACTTCTCCTTTCTTTTTGCCGAATTTCCAGTTTCCGTCAATCGAGATATTGTTTGCATTGAGGAATTCCCTAAAGGAATATGGGAATACGAACTGTTCGATATATCGTGCACCGAGAGTAGAGGCTATTTCCCGACTGAGCATCTTGGCGTTGCTGCCGGTGATGTACACCATAAATTTCTGATTAGCCATCCTTCTTGCGAAATGTTCCCAGCCTTCTACATTCTGAATCTCGTCAAGGAATAGAATTGGTCTCATTTCAAACATTGACGAATAGGCCTGCAGAATAGAATCAAGGTCTTTGGCTTCCATTCCGATCAATCGTTCATCATCGAAATTGACAAATAACATTTCCCTAATGTCATGCCCCTCTGCAATGAGTTGAAGAGCACGCAGATAGAGCATATAGGACTTGCCGGACTGTCGAATTCCAACAAAAACATATCTTGCTTTTTCTTCCAGCGTATAATCTCTGGCTATGGGATGCAATTCCTTCAGCAGATCTTGGCCTTCAATTATTATAGATTTCAGAATGTCGATATACATAGTCGTTAGATATTGAAAGGAAATTTGGTCTGCAAAGATAGGGATTTATTTTTTCAAATACAAGAAATTTGGGGATTATTTAAATTGGTGGTAAATAAAAATTGGGGATTTTATTTATTGGCAATAAATAAAAGTTGGTATTTCAAAGAATAAAAACTTAAGTTTCGAAATTGATAATATGTTGTCATCCTTATAAATAATTCTCGCGCAGAGGGGCGGTAAGTCTTAAGTCTTAGGTCTTAAGTCTTCAGTCGAGTGCTTTAGGGGGCGGACTTGCTTCGCTTGTCCGGGAGGGAGCAAAGAGGCGGAGAGGGTCTCCGAGCTGATGTGTCAGCAGGGGATGCCGCGTGGCGGTAGAGCTGGAGCTCTACCCTCCTAAGGGCTACGCAGTGTTGGAT
>JAIDTS010000349.1 GCA_029060585.1 Muribaculaceae bacterium | reverse complement strand
GTACCTAACCACTCGGACATGGAACCATATGCTTCAACTGAGAGGATATTTCCGTCTCATTTGCGATGCAAAGTTAATGCTTTTTTTTTAATCACGCAAATAATTTGACTAAAAAAATCAAATTTTTTATGAAGATTCCTCAAGCATTTACTTTCGCTGCCAATAAATCCAGGTTTTAATCCTCATATTTTCTTACCGTGGCGCGCATAGATCTCAACCCCCATTTTTTTTGCTTTCTCTATGTCGTCCTTATTCTCCGGATCAACGCCGTATTTGCTTAGTTTCGGTATCACTACAGGTGTTCCAGGGCGAATCCTGTCTGGATGCCCTAATATGGCTTTATTCTCTTCATATATATAAGGCCAAAGGTTGAAGTTGCCATAATGCGCCTTCGCCATCGTTGTGAGATATCTTGTTGTACTGATGGTGTCATAAACTATGGCATCCGAGGGAGCAGTTGGCACTTCTGATTCTTCTGCAGCCGACAACGTGTCGCTGACATTGTCTTCTACTATAATTGGAGTGGGAGAGGACTTGACGGAGGCTGATTTACCGACAACGAATCCTTCGGAAGGAGGTTGCTGGGAGTTCGTTGCTGTGCGATTAAATATACGGTTGAAATCGTTGGTTGCGAATACATACCATACGGCAAATGTCGCGAAAAGTGCGATGACGGCAGCTCCAAGGGATATCATCAGTGTCTTCACCCATGTCTTTTTTCTGGGCTCATCGGTATCAAACTCATCTTCAATATCAGATTCAGTCTCGTCCTCGGACGCATTGTCTTCCGTCTCTTCCTCCGTCTCTGGTGCGACATCATCAGGCTCATCGTCGATCTCAGACTCTTCATTTTCCTGATCATCCTCCACCGCAGGCAATTCGGTTTCCTTCTTATTCTCGATCTCAGGCCTTTCGTCTTCCTTATAAGGCGAAGCAATAGTCTCACGATCGACTATTTCTTCATCGGATGAGGATTCTTCAGAGTCTGTCTCTTCGGTAAGTCGATCAGTCTGGTCTTCTGTCTCTATAATATCAAAAGTCCTCTCATCAACTAAATCCGGAACTTGTGCGGCCTCTGCTATTCCATCGGGCTCTTGAGTTTGCGCTAATACATCTTCTTCAGGTCTGGATGCCGCGTAAGGTATTCTTTCAAGTAATGAATTTGTGACTGTATGTTCATGGGGATTGTACTCACTTTCTTCGTCAGACTCATCGGTAGCCTGCAGATTGATCTCATCTTTTGTGAAGAGTTGGCTTATATCCGCGTCGTCGCCTATCTCAATGGCAGTGAAGGCTTCGAATGGTGCGTTGACTGCTTCGGCAAGTTCTTTTGAAGGAATAAAGACTACTTTCGAATGGCCTGATATCTCCATCGGGAGCCCGGTGGTCACGTCTACGCTTTTTCGGGGCTCTACACGTGAAAGCCGAAACGTACCCAACCCTTTCACCTTTACGCTGTCGCCAGCTTCCAGCCTTTCGCTGATAAGGGCAAAGAATTCCCGTAGGAAATCTTCTGAAAAACGTTTTGATCTTCCCGACCGTTCGGCAAGTAAGGTTGCAAGCCGGGGAAAAGTTATTTTCTCATTCATGGTTGCGGACTTTCTGTTTTAGCAAGGTTGAGGGCTTGAAGGAGAGGGTGATCTTCGGCGGAATGAGCATTCTCTTTCCTGTAGACGGATGAAGGGCGATGCGTTCGATCCGTTTACGTGTTTCAAAACTGCCGAATCCGGGGAAAGTCACCGAGTCCCCGTCGAGAGCCGTCTCGGTAAGGACCTGGCACAGGGAGGCCACCATTTCCGAGGTCTCTTCCCTGCCGGCGTTCAACCGCTGGCTCAACGTTTCTAAAAATGTCTTGTAGTCCATCAACTTGAGGCGATTATTCTAACAGTCAACTATTGTTTGCTATGAACTTGCCGTGAGGTCAGATCATTATCTTTCGGGCAGTGGCTCCATCTCTGATGATGTAGATGCCTTTCGGAAGACCGGAGACGTAATCCTCTCCCTGAATGAATGTCTTCACAAGTCTGCCGTTGACATCATATACGGCGGTCTGAGAGGAAAAAGGTAGCTGCCCTTCTGCCGCATCAATCTGCACTAGACCTACGCCTGACGTAAAGTCGGGAATAGCAAGATAACGGGTGTCGGTAAGTTTCTTCAGTTTTGCCTCATAGGTCTCAGAAGCGTCCATGTTTGAAATTACAACTGATTTTACGTCATGGCCAGATACCTCGACGCCGAATGTCATAAGACTTTTCTTTAGCTCTTTGGTGTCGGCGGTGATGGTGAGTATGCCTTCTGACTCGTCGAATGAATATGAGTAGGCGCAGTTAAGTCTTGATATCCAGAAGTCACCGTAGTCTTCGAAGTTGTAAAGCCCTACTTCTGTTGGGTCAAGGCGGTCTATAAGTTTTTTCTGCAGAGTCATCTTCCATTCGCGATTGGGGTGGATCAGAAGGATGGCGGAGGCATAGTTGCCGCGAAGTTTCTGCATGGCTCTTTCCCACTGGTCGGGGGCCGGGTGGGTGCTCCCTTAGTCGTTGTTGAGAGGCTCCTGTCACTCTTTATTGTTGTAGCCTGCCGAGATAT
>JAIDTS010000348.1 GCA_029060585.1 Muribaculaceae bacterium | reverse complement strand
GGATAGGACTTGACGTCTCTGACAAGTCGATACGCCTTGGTGGCAAGGGCAATACGGGTCTTTTGATTCGCTTCCTCAATACCGTTGACACAGGCCATAACCATATCAAACCAAGTCTGCTGGGTTTCGACATCAGAAGATCCTCTGTTTGCTTTATTCATATCAGCCAATAATATCATCTGACTTTCCCGCTGCGCCTGCTGACGGTATTCTGAGGTTGTGGCATAGTTGATCACCATCTTCCCTATGATTTTTCCATCCTCTTCCTTATAGTTGAAGCCGTAGGCATAGCGATGCGCTCCGCCGGGGTCTTCCGATTTCGAAGGCGCGAACAACTCATATATATATTCGCAACCGTGATCATCGATTGATATCGTAGCGTAAAATTCTGTTGTAGATTCTCCTGAATAAAGCTGGATATTACTTTGCTTACCGGTATTTCTTCCTTTCTTGACCACATATGCAGATGCCAGGTCATTGTCAAAAGCCGTCAAGACCTTCTTCACAAGATCCATTCTATCCGCGGGCAGAATGAAATAATAGATGTCGTCCTGTCCGGACTTTAAATTGGTATTCCTGTCCTTATTAAGGACATGGCTTTCCGTGATCTCAGCCTTCGGACATTTGATTATCGCATCGAAAGCCGACTTGATGTTGGTCTGTGACGCGGCCGCCGCAGGTGCAAGCACCGCCAGCAGGCTTAGTAGCCTGAATACAATTGTCTTCATATGTTTAGTTTTACTGAATTAAAATTTCCGCATTCATTTCCTCCGCATTGCCGGTATTGATATATCCCATAAATTCACTTATAGCATCCAGCTCGTCAAGATAGATCTCAGCGTTCAGCAACGCTATCTCATTGTCAATTTCTGTCCGTTGCTGCCGCAGATACTCCTCAACATCGACATCCTCCTCGGATTCTGTATTATCGGCAACTCGTCTCGGATTCTTAATAGCAGCCGATTCTGCGGCAAGGAGCCGCTCAGTTCCTACCTTCATACCGGAAATTTCCGATGCAAGCTCAATAGTCTGAGTTTCCGCATCTTCCCCCCGGTTATGATTACTTTTATCCACAGATCGCTCTGCATCGGCCACAATTGGTTGCTTTTCTTCCGTAAGGATATAATCCGTAAGTCTCACAAGGATTCCGGAAGCCACCATCACGCCTAAAAATATGGCCGCCACCCTCATTATCCATTTTGCAGGAGACGGTTTTGGGAGCATGCGTCGGCGGAACAGCCGCCATTCCTGCTCCATATCTATCTCGGGCTGACGTATGCAGGCGTTGCTGACCTCAGACGATATTTGGTAGATATCCTTTAGCTCATCGTCAAGCATTATCGTGCGCAGCTCCTCTTCAGTCAGGGAAGAAGGTGAGTCAATCATCTTTCCGATCAATATGTCTTTATCCTGTTGTGTCATGGTTTACTTGTTTTGAAGTGAGTTCGGAGTTTTTTCAATGCTCCCACGATATTTTTGTTGATTGCCGCGACAGAGACTCCGAGACTTGCAGCGGTATCCTTATAGCTCATTCCTTCTGTATAGATTCGGTCTACCACCTGACGTTCTCGTGAAGTAAGGATCTGACCTATCGCCTTCATCACCTCTTCGTTTCGCTGTTCGTAGTCGAAATCGTCGGGAGGAGGCTCCAGCATAAGTTTCGACCTGACCTTTTCCTGCAAATCAAGTTTCCGTATACGGTCAAGGCTTGCGTTTCGTACAGACCTTACGATGAAAGCCTGTGGATTATCGGGACGCGTTTTAGACTCCCACAGCCGCAGAAACACAGTCTGCACCACATCCCTCGCCTCATCCTCCTCGTGGAGAAGGCTGACAGCCAACCTCATGGCCGGAGGGAAGCATTGTATGTAGAGAGTCTCGAACTCAGCCGTGGAATACTGCATATTTTGAAGTCTTTATATAATAGACATACAAAAGCCGAAATTCATTACCAGTATTCTGGAAAAAATAAAAAAAGTCAGATGCCGGATGGCACCTGACTTTTGTCGGGGTGACAAGATTCGAACTTGCGACCTCACGCCCCCCAGACGCACACTCTAACCGG
>JAIDTS010000347.1 GCA_029060585.1 Muribaculaceae bacterium | reverse complement strand
GAGGAAGTGATGCGCATATTATGGGAGCATGGGCCGATGCTTGTGAAGGAGGTGCTGGAATGTCTTCCTGAACCTAAACCTCACGTGAATACGGTATCTACCGTGATACGTGTGCTTGAGAAGAAGGGATATGTCGGGCATGAGAAGGAAGTGGGTACATACCGCTACCATGCCATTCTTGAGAAAGACAGTTACCGCAAGGCTACGCTCATGACGATGCTTCGCAACTATTTCGATAATAGCCTCAAGAGTATGGTATCAGCTCTTGTTCAGGAGGAAGAGCCGAGCGAGGAGGAGATCAAGGAGTGTATCGACATAATCGAGAAGAAGAAAAACTGACAAACACTGAATAATATGGGACCATTAGCCGCATACTCCATAAAAAGCGCGATTTTGCTTTCCATACTGCTGGCGATATATATGCTGACTCTTGGAAGGCAGAAGGATGCTTCCATGCGCCGCATCGCGCTGCTGTGCATCTGCATAGCCTCTATCTTTCTACCATTGATGTACAATTTTGGATTACGTAACGAGTCAATTCAACGCGTAGTGGTTCCTACTATGCCAACACCGACTTTAATTTCCGGACCTTTCCCTACCTCCATATCGGAAAGAATCATTACGGTAACTATCATATCCGGTATATGTGTAGGAGCTGTTCTCTCAATCATCGGGCTTGCTAGAATATTGAGTTTACGTACAAGGACAGTATACAACAGGGGACATAAATTCAGGATTATGTCAGAGTGTGAGACCTCTCCTTTCTGCTTCTGCGGAAGCATATATCTTTCAGAGGAAGATTTCAGCAATCTGCCCGATATGATCCTCACACATGAAAGCAGCCATGTCAGCCATCTGCATTTCATAGATCTATTCATCGGAAGAATACTTCTCATCCTGCAATGGTGGAATCCATTGGCGTGGCTGTTTGTCAGGGAAATGCAACAGGTGCATGAATATCAGGCCGACAACGAAGTGCTTAATGCAGGATATGACCGCAAGGAATACCAGTATTTGCTTTTAAGCAGAGCTATCGGCGACACAAGACTCAGTCTCGTCAGCGGATTCAAGCATAGCGAATTGAAAAAAAGATTGAGGATGATCAATCGTGAGAAACCGGGCAGAAGAAAAGTTATGGCTCTCCTCGTTATTATGCTCATACCCGCTTCATTCGCCGCCATAGCTCTGCCCCAATCTCCAATGATTCACCTAATCAATGACAAGTTTTCCGCAATAAATATTTACTCTTTTCAACATACGCCTAACGAACCTGAGGTCGAAATCTCAGAAAGCCAGCCACACGTAATCGTTGATGGCAAAGCCATACCTTATGAATCGATCAATAGCATTGACCGCAACGCAATCGAGAGCATAACCGTGAGAAAAGATCAACCTGAATACCCATATGGAGTCATCGAAATAGAGACCAAAAAGGGACTAAGAATCTATAAGCCCGACGATTCCCCCAAAACAGAAAATGATGAAGGAATCAAGGTCATAGGACACTGAATACAGAAAAAGAAAAGCAACTAAACAATAAAAACTTATGAAACAGATTATTGCAACCGCCGTAGTCATGGCGGCAAGCGCGGTGTATGCCTCCTCGCCGGCACATCCGGAGTTAAGCAAAGCCGACATCATAGTCAGTTATGACGAAAACAGCATGAGCTGGGAGAAAGATTCCCTGCAGACAATACGGATGTCGCTGCTGGCAAACACCCACGAGGCAAAATATTTCAACGACCTGAGCCTCTGGACAGATTCCCTTAAATCTACCCCGGAAGGTAAAGACCAATGGACTCAGATAATAATGGCGGCATGCGTGACTCAGTCTCCCGAAGGAGGACTATCAATCGATCTCTCCAAAGGTCCTGTAAAGAAAACATACACATATGTCTTTACAAATCCGGAGACAGGCAACCTGCGCTATTATTCAAAGTTTGGCGACGAAATTGGGTATTACGATGAGCCTTTGACTGAGATGGAATGGGAGATATGTGATTCTGTCAAAACTGTATTGGGCTATGAATGCGTCAAAGCTGCGACGGATTACCATGGCCGTCGGTGGACGGCATGGTTTACAACAGATATTCCTGTGCCATTCGGACCCTGGAAGCTGCATGGACTTCCCGGCCTGATTCTCATGGCAGAAGCTGACAACGGCAATTCTTTTGTGGCTACAGGCATTGAAAAGACCGACCGCATAATCTCGCCTATGTATTCGGCCGATGAATATGACCGCAAGGACCGTAGGAAAGCGCTGGCGGAAACCGAATATTTTCTAAACAACCGAGAATCTATCATGATAGCTAAGCATGGGGGGAGCGTAAAATTTGCATATGATCCTGCGGAGCGGCCAAAATACGATGCGGTACGCTACGCTAACGAGCCGGACTACCAATAACCGCTCTCAAAACTCCAGCGAGACAGAGCTGATTAAAAAGGTCTAATCAGTTTTTCCGAGGAAATAGTAGGATTTAACTATTTTTTTATTAATTTTGCATTTGAATCAAAAATCTATACATACCCCTCGGATATGAACTACACGATTATC
>JAIDTS010000346.1 GCA_029060585.1 Muribaculaceae bacterium | reverse complement strand
TTCCACAGCATCCTCAACTGTCTTGCCGTCTTTCATCCTGTCCCATTCGGCATCTATAAGCACGTAGGGAAGTTTCATCTCGTAAGCAAGGTCAACGTATTTCTTAATGATGTTGAAGTCATCAGAACCATGGTTGTAAGCCCAGTAAACCCATGAAGCTACCCCCGGTTCGATCCATGATGTATCATCAAGCTTGCAGGGAGCAGCTATATCTGTGACGAGAGTGGACTCAACTATGTCGGAGAGTTTACCAGCAATGAATGTCTGCCAACCTCCGTTTTCCGGTCCATCAGGCCGTAGCTCGAAAGAATTCCCGCCGTGTGCATGCATACTGACTCCGGCATCATCCGCTGTAAGTCCGGATTCAGTAAGGAGGCCGAAAACTTCACCTTTATACTGCACAAGAGCAGGATACCCGATACGTTGTCCTTCCTTTAGTTCCGGATCTTTCGGGAAAAAGCCTTCATAACAGTCAGTCCAGTTCTGGAGCCATATATGTTCAGGATCGATGAAATCGATTTTTGAGGCCCCACTCTTTTTCCAGGCAAATCCATCATTATAGAGTCTGACAAAAAGAGTGTCACCGTTAGAAAGAAGATACTTGCTCTCTGTATATGCGTTGAAACAGTCACGACGCTTTCCGGTCAGCATCTCATATTTGACCTCGTTGTATGAAGGAGCGCCTAAAGATTTTGTATCTCCGCACTTTAGTGTGATCAAAGGCAGGGCTTTACTGTCAAAATCTTTGGTATAAAGGAATGTTAATCCTTCCGCACTTGTATAGTCTATTATCTTTGCCGTTGCAGGAAGGATATATAGAAGTGCAAGGGACAATGGGATAATGAATTTTCTTATCATGACAAAGTATAAATCACTTAAATGATATAGAGGTACGCTTACCTGAGTAATTAATCTCCTTGGTTTGACCGTCGGGAAGGACTACTTTGAAAGTGCGGTTCTTTAGCATGCCGTCGAAGCCTCCCTTTGTAGCGTCGATAGTCAGCGTGCGCTTTCCGTCGTTCCATGTCATAGGAATCTTCGTGAACTTTCCTTTCTGATATCCGAAACCATCACCCTCATCCTCGTAGAGCACAAACTCAGCGTTTGCTCCAGGATAGACATTGAGAGTCAGGTAATCCCATGGCTTTTCCGAAGTATACTGCATATCTTCAGCAAGGGGTATAATGCTACCTGCCTTTACGTATAACGGAGAGTAAGCGAGAGGAGCGTCTGCCTTTACTGTCTGACCACCTTCATATTTCCTATTGGTCCAGAAATCATACCATTCAGTGCCGGCGGGTAGATAGACGTCATAAGTCTTGTTTACAGTCCAGTCTACTACTTGCCATCCATCGGCATTTAGGTTTGCATCCTGTTTGTCCCAACCGGTCATCTCGTTGGTCTTGACTATCTTCTCTTCTGTATAGAGAGGATCAAGCACCGGGCAGACAAGGATATTACGTCCGAACATGAACTCACGGCCGTTGTCCCAGGTGTTTTTATCGTCTTTGAAATCCATGAATAGAGCGCGCATGAAGCTGTCGTCATTAGCGCTTACTCTACGGGCAGTGCTATAGATGTAAGGCATGAGGCGGTAACGGAGCTTGATGGCGTCTACAAGTGCGTCATAGACAGGCTCACCTTTCTTGCCGAAATAATAGATTTCGCGATAAGTGTCTGCACCATGGCTGCGCATCATCGGATTGAAAAGTCCGAACTGCATCCAACGAGTATAGAGCTCCTGAAACTGAGGATTCTTAGATCCTGACGTAGGATCCCAGTTACGGTTGTAGCTGCCTGAGAAGAAACCTCCTATATCAGTGTTGACGTTAGGATTTCCGGTAAGGGT
>JAIDTS010000345.1 GCA_029060585.1 Muribaculaceae bacterium | reverse complement strand
AGCGAGAACGCATAGGTGCAACCCGTCGAGAACGCCTCGATATATCCGTTGGCGAACTCGGTGATGTTGGTGAAGGAAGTAGAGCATTCGCTTGCAAAGTTCTGGAGATAGCCCGTAAGCCACGTCGCGAGGTCGCCGCCTTCAGCCATGCCGTTCTTCACGGCGAAGTCTGTCATGCTCTTGAGCGTCTCGGAATCTGTCGGCATATTAGAGAACCCGTTCGTGTCGAGACACCAGTTGCTGACAGTAGCTGCCATAGGATTGTTGGTCAAGAAGCCTGCGTTCTTAAGAGCCAAGTTCTTGAGGGCGATCGCAGCACCGGGAGCGAACATCGACCCCAGATTGATAGCCATGTAGAAGAGCGAGAAAGCAGAGTCTCGGCGGTCGGCATATTGCGGACTATTGTAGAGGTCGCCGACCATCACCTGAAGATTGCCCTTGAAAAGGCCGGTTCCTGTTGCGATGAGCAATAAGGCTGCGAGAAGAACCATAAACGAGGTGTTGGAGCGCACCGGTGTAGGAGCCGACATCAGAGCGTAGCCCACAAACATCACCGCTATACCGGCAAGGACACATTTGTTGAAGCTCCAGCGGTCGGCGAGCCATCCGCCGAATACTGGCATGAAATACACGAGGGCCAGAAAAATTGAGAAGATCTGGCCGGTCCAGGTGGCGTCGAAGCCAAATTTGGCCTGGAGGAAGAATAGGAAGATGGCGAGCATCGTGTAGTAGCCGAAGCGTTCGCCTGTGTTCGCGAGCGCGAGCACATAGAGTCCTGCCGGTTGGTTCTTGAACATGGAATTTATAAATTATGATTTATGAATCAATTTGAAGGCGGTAGCATAGTTGCGTATCTGCTTCACCATTGCCACGAGGCCGTTGCTGCGTGTAGGGGAAAGATGCTCTGAAAGGCCGATGCGGTCGATGAAATATAGGTCGGCGTCAAGGATCTCGTCGGGAGTCCGGTCGTTGAGAACACGCATGAGGAGAGCTACGATTCCCTTCACTATCAAGGCGTCTGAATCTGCCTCGAAGTGGATCTTTTGTTCATCATTCTCTTTAGCATCGATCCATACACGGCTCTGACAGCCTTCTATGAGGTTGGTCGGAGTCTTCATTTCTTCCGGTATAGAAGGGAGGGTATTGCCTAAGTCTATGATATAGGCGTAGCGGTCAAGCCAGTCGTCCATACCGGTCATTTCATCAATTATCTCGTCTTGAACTTCGTTGATGGTCATAACAAAATTATCTAAGTTAAGCCCCACCCCATCCCATAAAATGCAAAATTAGCAATAATTATTCTTTTTAGCAAATCATACAGCTAAATCTTGCATAATCTTTCTTAAAAAATGAGTAGAACATTATTTCTTTATTTTCCTCCTTTTTTCGTCGTCACCACTATCACGCCGTTGGCGCCACGCGAGCCATACTGCGATCCATCCTTGATTACTTCGACATGGTCCACATCATAAATGCTTACGAAATCAAGGGAATTGACCACGATTCCATCCAATACATAGAGAGGTTCATTGGACAGGGTCAAAGACTTGATGCCTCGGATAGTGACCGATTGATCGCCTGAAGCGCCGGTAACATTCAATCCGGGTACCAATCCCTTTAGAGCACTGATGACATCCCTGGCCCCCGTGGCGCGCAATCTGTCGCCACTTATGCCAGAACTGACGCCGGTAAATTCTCGACGTTTTACGAAGCCGTAGCCGGTATTGGCGATCTCATCATCGTTCTCGGCTTCCACGCCTCCGTCGCCTGCAATGACAATCCTTATGCCTCGGCGTCCTTCGACTGGGACAAGGAGGGTCTCCTTCTTCGACACCACAAGATGCAACGTGTCGTCAGGCTGAACGTCGGTCAGTCCAAAACGCCCTTTCTTATCAGTAGATGCGTAACGCTTCGGATTCTTCACATATACCTTGACTCCTTTCTTCGGCTTCATCTCGCGGTCAAGCACAAGCCCATTGAAAGGGACTTCCGCCAGCGTGGAGACTACGAGTGCTGCGAGGAAGAAGATTGAACAAATTCGCTTAGACACTTTCATAATATTTTTCAATAATTTATACGCAAATTTACGAATAAAATTCGACAATTCAAAACATGCGGCTAAAATAGACAAAAAAAGGCGGAAGGACAACCCTCCGCCGAAGATACATAACATACCAATTATCATGAAATCTTCATTTCTTCTTTAATTTAATATCAACCAATCCGTTTGGAAACTCTTCACTTGACGGGATATTCTCAATAGACTCTATGTCATTCGCATTGATTTTCATTTTCTGAGTTAGCACTTTTCCATCCACACGGAATATCTGCAAATGGTCAGAATCATCACAGTCCTCCTCACTGCAAGGCCCCACAACCAGCTGCACATTATCGAAATTTAGAGTGTTTTCCTGCCTTTGAGCCTTAGGGTTATCCTTCCTTACAGCTCCATATCCAACCACGACCAGCTCGTCGAGTTCGCTTCCTGAAAATGACTCGAATTCACCTTGGCTGTCTTTGACATTCGATGCCGGAGCAGTCGGGAGACGGAAATCCACTGGAAGTGCAAATTCCGACTCAGTCGAGATGCCATTGCTCTTTGCAGGAGTCCATGCAGGCATATTAGCGACTAAACGTATAGCTTCTTCATCGAGATCCGGCCACGAACTTTTCAAAATCCTGATATTACTGATCTTACCATCCTTCCCAATGGTATATCCTACCACACTGCGTCCCGTTTGATTTTCTTTCTGCGCACTCTCCGGGTAACGCACATTATTGGCCAGATATTCCATAAGTTTCTTAACTCCGCCGGGAAATTCCGCGGGTTGTATGGCTTCGGCGTCATCTTCAATGTTTTTTTCTTTATTCCCTACGGCAACCTCCTCATTCTCTTGAATTAACGAAGAGCCTTCAAGATTGCTGAGACCGGAGGCGACAGCCGGAATATTGACTACAGCCAGAGCCAAATCTACGGCTAAGGCAAGTGAGAGGAGGCGCAGACGGCGACGTCCTCTGCTTTCTTCTTTCTGCATCATTGCGATTCTGTTTTTAAGTTTACTATGGTTTAGACTGTTGGCAAGGGTTTGAAAACGGTTGCCTGCTGTTTTTCTTATCAACAGCATTTGGTATTCCTTAGAATCGGCTCCTCCGCCTATCACGGCAGCATCCGCCTGATATTCATGAATCAGTTTGAGTTCATTACGCATGAGCCATGCGGCTGGATTATACCATAGCACCACGCATGCGGCCTGCGCTATTATGAGGTCGACATAATGGCGATATCTGATATGGGCGAGCTCATGAGACGTCACCAAATTTCGGACGGTCTCATAGTCTAAGGCGCTCATGACTATATAACTTCCGAAACTGAAAGGCGCGGTATCGTTACCGGGCATGACAACAAGCGTAAAACCTTCATTTCGGATAAATATTCCCTTTCGGATATAGTAGAATAATCTCGCAGTTGAAATTATGGACTTAAACAGAACTACTGCAGCTCCTGCAAGATATATCCACAATAGTAACTGAGGCAAGATCGGAGGATTGTCCTTGACTATCCCGATTGCATTCATCGGTATTTCCCCCATTGCAACACCCGGGACGGTGACAGGCAGTTGGATGTCCGGCTCACTCCAGTCGAGACAGCTCATAGGCCAGACGGCAAACGACACAACATAACATCCGATCAGAATGATCCTATTGAGAGCTATCTGTTTTTCTCCCGCAATAAAAAGCCTAAATACGAGATAAAGCAAAATCAGGAACACTCCTGAATAAAGAGTATATGCGAGGAAAGATCCCATAGCCGTCACTTCTTTTCACGTTTTTCTACCATATCGATGATCTCACGCAGTTCGTCGATGGAAATCTTCTCATCCTCCACAAGAGCTGAGACCACGGAGCGGTAGCTATTATTGAAATAATTCTTCACAAGGCGAGCCAGACTGCTACCGCTCAACTCGCTGCTATCAACCAACGCTCCGTAAGTATATGCACCGTTACGCTCCCCGACATGCGCTACGAATCCCTTGTCGCAAAGAATCCTGACTGTCGTCGACACCGTATTGAAATGCGGTTTCGGATCCGGATATGTAGCAAGCAATTCCCTGATAGTCTGCGGCCCTTCGCTCCAAAGTCGCTCCATGACTTCCGCCTCCTTCTCTGTAAGTTTCTTAACATGTCTCTTCATAATTATAACTTAAGTTTTAGTTGACGCTGCAAAGTTAGTGATTTATTTCTTTATTTCCAAATTTTTCACCTAAAACTTTAGTTGATGTTTTTTTTTTATCGCCTAACCGCAACAATAATCATATCTATACACCTAACACTCCATACAAAGTAAAAAAGCGGTATCACTCATAATGACCTGTTTATTTCGTAGCCGATTATGAATTATGAATTATGCATTGATCAGAAGGGGTAGCCGATGGAGAAGTGGAATGAGGAATCGCGCTTCCATTTCGGATCGATCAGAGGCCAGGGCTTCTCCCCCATCGCCGGATTGTGGGCCTTCATGCCGAGGTCGAAACGCAGGAGAAAATAATTGAAGTCCATACGCAGGCCCAGCCCGTAGGCCGCAGCAAACTGCTTATAGAATTCCCCGAACTTGAAGACGCCTCCCTGCTGGAAGGGATAGTCGCGTATGGTCCATATATTTCCTATATCGACAAAGGCACCAAGCTCAAGTACCCAGAATAGCTTGGCTCGATATTCAGCACTCGTTATCAGTCTGATGTCGCCACACTGGTTTATGAAGTCGCTTACGGAATTTCTTCCCGGATACGCGCCAGGGCCGAGAGTACGAACGTCCCATCCGCGCACGCCGTTGGCTCCTCCGCCGTAGAATCGCTTCTCAAACGGAAGCATCTCCGAGTTGCCATACGGCACACCGACTCCACCTCCGACACGGAATGCCACCGAATTTCTCTCGTCAAACCTATGAAGCAGAGCATAGTCTGCCTCCAACTTGAAATACTGGGAGAAGTGTATGCCGAAAATCCGATAGGGATCCTCATGAAAATTATGGCGGTGCGCGAAGATACTCGACAGGGCAAAAAGAAGATTTCCGGCTATCTCGGCGTTGAAGCGGACATTGTATATGTCACGTTGCATCGTCCTGCGCCATGGAGCTGCCTCTTTCTTATTGGAATGATACCATCGCCATCCCATACGCATGATGAAATGGTCTTCATAGCTATAACGAAGCAAAGGATTGTCCGGAGCTATGAGATCGATGAAATTATTGGTGGAGGCAGGCAGATAGACGTAGTTGATGTCGATCGGGGTGAAGGTATGCCTGTTGTTTTTTCTTGCATCAACCCATTTATAGCTCCATCCTGCAGTAGAGATAACGCGGGTATATTCCGGACGCTCCTGATAGTTCATTGAGAAGTTCATTTCGGTAGAAGCCTGAATCCTCCGCCTTATCCTTCGAGAAATCGGAGCCTTGAACTCCGGCATCTCAAGACCAAGATCTACGGAATACTCCATATAGCGGTTGTTGAGCAGACCCTCGAGATTTCCAGACAGAGATTCGTAGCTGCCACGGAGCTTTCCGGTGAAAGTCTCTGACCCTCGCCCTATATTGCGATGAGCATACGTAAGCCCGACCGCTACCCCCAGGTCTCCTTCAGAATTGGTGCCCTCAAGCTCCACGCTGGCTGTCTGCGACTTTCCTGGAGTAAGCATCACATACACATCGAGAATTCCCTCGTCGCCTATATGCCCGACAGGAACAAAGGAGACATTTATAAATTTTAGGATACCGAGACGCGAGAACGCACGATAGGTGCGGTCTACATTGCGCTGGTCGAAGATTTCTCCCGGAGCCATATAGCAGTTGTCGGCTATGACTGAAGGCCTAAGGTAGCGGGAGTCGGCATAAAGAATCTCGATACCCTGAAAGTTGACTGAATCTTTCCCCACGGCCCTGGCCGGATCCTCGGCATCAATAGCGTCGGCGTCGGCAATCACAATCACTCTCCGTATCAGGAATCTCGAATAGATATCTGAGCGTTCCTTATCATTTACGGAAGGGACAGCCACTTTCATCAAAAGCTCCACATCAGACGAGCCTTCCGTAGTATCAGCTACGAAAGTGATAGACTCCTTGCCGAACTTGAAGTAGCCGTTGTTGCGGAGTGCATCGGCCACTATCGTTCTCTGATTCTCGAGCACTTCCCTTGACAAAGGCTGGCCCGGATATGTCAGGAACCTTGCAGAGTCGGCCATCACTACAGCCTTGACGGCGGAATCAGGAAACTCATACTCCATCCTGGATATGATCTTCCTTGGCCCCGGAGTGAGACGGTAAGTCAACTCAATTTTCTTCTTTCTGTCATTCTTCACGGAATCCACTTCCACGTCTGCGTTGAAATAGCCCTTGCTTGCAAGATATTGAAGAAGTTGGCTGCTGCTGGCTTCCGAGAGTTCACGATCGTAGATCACAGGGGGCTCTCCCAGTTTGCGCATCCAACGGTTCCACCAGTTGGTCGAGTCCTTGCCGCTCATGTTGTAGAATCCCAACCTGAACTTTATGCTCCAGAGCATCCTATGGTTGGGAGTCTGCCGCAGATATGCCTGCATCTCAGTGACATCGAGCTGTTCGTTCCTGCCTGTGGAGTCGACGCGAATATTGACCTTATCGAGCAGATAGCTTCCATCCGGCACATGGCGGCTCGATGAGCAGGCCGCCAAGATGAGCGATGCCACAGCCAGAATCCATAGGGATACGGCTGTTACTCTCCTATATATTCGATGCCAGAGTGGAAACATAATGCAAAATTAGGTAATTTTTCCGAATTTTGGATGTTCTAAAACTCGGAAATCTTATAAAACTGACAATTGAATGATGATTTTTATCCTAATGTCGCGGATTTTGATTAAATTTGCAGTATGGAAGCATATCCCTCACAGGAAGGGCCGCAAGCCTATACACTTTTAAAGTTCTCCCAGTACGTGGCAAAGGCCATGAACCAGGAGCCTGTGCTCATGGGTGCCTGGGTAGTTGCCGAGATCAGCGATATATCGGTCAGAGGAGGGCACTGCTATATGACCCTTATCGAAAAAGACCAGTCAGGTACCACCGTAGCACGCATGAGAGCCAACATATGGGCCAATAGCTTCTATAAGATAAGAGAGAATTTCCTTAAGAACACAGAAAAGGATCTTGCCAACGGGATGAAGGTGATGTTTTTCGGCAACGCCACCTATCACGCAAACTTCGGTCTTTCCTTCAATATCACACAGGTCAACCCATCATTCACGATGGGAGATCTCGAGCGCATACGCCGCGAGATCCTCGCCGCCCTGCAACGAGAGGGGATTTTAGGGCAAAACCGCTCCTTGACCTTCTACGATCCTCCCCGACGTATAGCCGTCATCTCCTCTGCTAACGCTGCCGGCTACGGCGACTTCATGAATCAGCTCCAGCATAACTCCGCTGGAGTCGAGTTCAACACCATGCTCTTCCCTGCCATCATGCAGGGCGACAAGACCGCCGGAAGCGTGATGGCAGCCCTCGACCTCGTAGAGCAAAGCAGAACCTTCATAGACTGGGAATGCGTCGTGATAATCCGAGGCGGAGGCGCGACAACAGACATGAATGGTTTCGACGACTTGAATCTCGCCCGCCGCGTAGCGACATTTCCAATACCCGTTATAGTCGGAATAGGCCATGAACGCGACCGATGTGTACTCGACGAGATAGCACGCGTACGCTGCAAGACACCTACAGCCGTAGCCGCATGGCTGATCGACACCGCGGCTGGAGCTTGGCAACGCGTCTGCGATCTCACTTCCAGAATAGCGTCTTTCGCATCCGAACGCCTCAAAGGGGAACACATCCGCCTGCAGAGCATAGAGACCTTGCTACCCACACTGGCTGATGCCCGGCTGCGAAACGCGCGCATGAAACTACAGAGCCTATCCTCTTTGATTCCTGCAGCCGCAAGGGAAGCAACCTCGAAAGAGCAGATCCGGCTTGAAGCTCTTGCGACTACACTGCGAATGGCATCGCAGGTCAGAATTCAAAAGGAATATCCAATTCTGCAATCGTTAGGATCCTCCATCCGCATATCTTCCATATCAATTCTGGATAAAGAGAAATCGCGACTTGACTCGCTAAAGCGCCTGACGGAAGCACTCGATCCTTCGTCGACCCTGAAGCGTGGATATTCTATAACGAGGGTCAAAGGAAAGGCAGTCATCGACACCGGAGCAATTCGTCCGGGCGACATTCTCGAGACACAGACCTCACACGGCATAATAATATCAACGGTCAAAGAGACTCTCTGATTTAAAGACATCCACACAACTCACAACCACGATGAAAAAGCTCATCATCTTCGACCTTGACGGAACCCTCCTCGACACAATAGCAGACCTCGGCACGGCTTGCAACCACGCACTCGAGGTCAAGGGCTACCACAAGCATCCACTGGCCGCCTACCCTTATATGGTCGGCAACGGCATACGCAAGCTCATGGAACGCGCCCAGCCAGACGCTTCTCCGGAAGAAATCGATGAGTTGCTCGTCATTTTCCGCGAATACTACGACGAGCACTGCACCGACCTCACAAGGCCCTATCCGGGAGTCCCGGAAATGCTCCAGCAACTCACAGACAATCATATAGCCCTGGCTGTCGCGACAAACAAATATGAGTCTGCGGCCAAAAAGATTATCGAGTATTTCTTTCCCGACATTCCCTTCGTAGCGATAATGGGGCAGACGGAAGACCGACCTACAAAGCCTGATCCGAGCATCGACTTCGCAGTGCTTCTGGCCCATCCTACTCCAAAGGCAGAGACAATGCATGTAGGAGACTCCGCTGTAGACATCGAGACAGCACGCCGCGCATGCATCGACTCTGTGGGCGTGACGTGGGGTTTCCGACCAATTACGGAGCTCCGCAAGGCTTACGCCGACCACATCGTGTGCTCTCCTGCCGACATCGTAAAACTCGCATTCAAAAATGACTGATACCGAACAGCTGAACAATACTCCTGAACGCTTCACTCTGAGGAAAAGCGCAAAGCTGCGCCATCGCACTTTGGTGCAGGAACTCTTCCGGAAAGGGAAATCCGTCTATTCCGGACCGATTCGAGTCACCTTCAGGGCCCTCTCTGAGGAGGAGCTGAAGGAATCGTTCCGCGAAGCTGTGCCAGACCTTCTGGGGCCGTTGCAGTTCATGATAACCGTACCTAAGAAGAAGCGCCGCCACGCAGTAGACCGAGTGCTTATACGCCGTCGAATCCGCGAGGCATTTCGTCTTCAATGGCATCCCCTTAGGGATCAGGTCGGGACAGACCCTTCTATCCGCACACTCTCTCTCGCAATCATCTATATGGACACAGTAAACTCTGAAATGAACGCAATCTACGCAGCTGTAGGATCGGCGCTCTCGAAAGTAAGAAAAAAACTTTATCCTCAACCCAAAGTGGATGAGGATTGTTTAGAAGAGTAAATATGAATATAGCCCAGATTCTACTTACGTCTGTGATTCGCTTCTACCAGTATGCAATATCACCGCACACGCCGCCGAGCTGCCGGTTTACACCCACCTGCAGCCAATACGGCATAGAAGCCATACGGAAGCACGGAGCGCTTAAAGGGGGCTGGCTGACGCTGAAACGCATCGGACGCTGCCACCCATGGGGTGGTTCGGGCTACGATCCCGTACCATGACTTTTGAATTTGGCTTTGACAACTGATTTCACTCTAACTTGAACTTACTACCATGGATTTCACACCCATTGCCAGACCAATATTCGCCGCCAGGGCTCGACGCACCGACAAATGGAGCGGACATGTCGAGGAACTCCAGCGACAACAATTGATATGGCTTCTCAAACGCGCCGCAGATACGGAGATAGGCAGGAAATACGGATTCAAGGATATCCTCGGCTCACAAGACCCGGTAGAAGCCTACCGGAAAGCGGTACCAGCGGTTGCATACGATGACATTCGCCCATATGCCATGAGGATGGTCGAGGGCGAACGCGATGTGCTATGGCCGGGGAGGTGCAAGAGATTTGCCCAAAGCAGCGGCACGAGCGGAGGAAAATCAAAATTCGTACCAATCACCGAAGACGGTCTGCGCCGAAACCACTATCCCGGCACTTCTGACGTTGTGGCCCATTACCTGAAGATGAATCCCGACAGCCGTATATTCTCTGGGAAAAGTCTTATTCTCGGAGGCAGCTTCGCCAACGAGCTGAATCTCAAGAGTGATGTAAAGGTAGGAGACCTGAGCGCTACGCTAATAGACCGTATGCCGAAACTCGCCGACATGGTCAGGGTGCCTGAAAAAAGAGTCGCACTTATGGAGGATTGGAGTGAGAAACTGCCCGCTCTTGCAGGAGCCGCATCAATGTCAAATATCACAAACATCTCGGGCGTTCCCTCATGGTTCCTTACTGTCATCAAGGAGGTGTGCCGGATAAAGGGAGTGGAAAAAATATCGGATGTCTGGCCTAATCTGGAGGTATTCTTCCACGGTGGCATTGACTTCCGCCCCTATCGTAAGGAGTACGAGGCTTTGACAGATCCGGATAAGATGCATTTCATGGAGACCTACAATGCAAGCGAGGGATTCTTCGCATTCCAGAACGATTTTTCCGACCATTCCATGCTTCTTATTCTTGATGGAAGCGTATTCTATGAGTTTGAGCCGTTGGGAGGGGGCGACCCTATTCCCGCCTGGGATGTGCAGGCCGGAAAAACATATGAACTGCTCATATCAAGCCCCAACGGACTATGGCGCTATCATCTCGGAGACACAGTGACCGTCACGGCGACCGACCCTGTTAAGATCAGAATAGCAGGACGCACACGCAGTTTCATCAATGCATTCGGAGAGGAAGTGATGGAAGACAATGCCAACCGTGCCATAGAGGCTGCTTGTGCTGCGACGGGCGCCAGCATTGCAAACTACACGGCAGGACCATATTACGCACACAACAACCGACGGGGTCATCACCAATGGCTGATAGAATGGAATGAGAAGCCGGATTCGATGGAGAAGTTCAGTGAAGTACTCGACAGGACTCTACAGGAGGTAAACTCCGACTATCAGGCCAAGCGCGCACATACCATATTCCTTGACCCTCCAGAGATCATCACAGCACGTCTGGGATTGTTCGACGACTGGCTTGCCAACGCAGGCAACCACAAGCTTGGAGGACAACGCAAGGTGCCACGCCTCAGCAACAACCGTCGGCTCCTTGACGAGCTGTTAAAGATTAATTAAGCATTAAAGGCGGACGCTTCATTAGAAGTATCCGCCTTTAGTATTTTATCTTTAATAATATCTTATTATTTAATCTTTGGATTCAGCAGCTGCAAACTCCATCAGATAAGCCTTGATAAACTCGTCGATCTCGCCGTCCATAACCGAGTTGACATCTGATGTCTGATAGTTGGTGCGGTGGTCCTTCACGCGGCGGTCGTCGAAAACGTAGCTACGGATCTGCGATCCCCATTCGATCTTCTTCTTTCCGGCCTCGACTTTGGCCTGTTCCTCGAGCCGATGGTTCATCTCCTTCTCATAGAGGATGGAGCGCAGATGGCGCAGGGCATTCTCTTTATTCTTAGGCTGGTCGCGAGTTTCAGTATTCTCTATCAAGATTTCCTCCTCCTCGCCTGTATAGGGATCCTTATACTGATAGCGCAAGCGAACACCGGATTCCACCTTGTTGACGTTCTGGCCTCCGGCGCCTCCCGAACGAAATGTATCCCACGAGATTCGAGCCTGTTCTACGTTGATCTCTATGGTATCGTCTACGAGCGGGGTCACGAATACAGAAGCGAACGATGTCATTCGCTTACCCTGTGCATTGTAGGGGCTGACACGCACAAGGCGATGCACTCCGTTCTCGCTCTTCAGATAGCCATAAGCGTAATCGCCCTCTATATTGATCGTCACCGATTTAATGCCGGCATCATCTCCCTCGAGAAGTTGAGCAATCGATGTCTTATAGCCGTGACGCTCGGCATAGCGAAGATAAAGGCGCATCAGCATCTGAGCCCAGTCCTGGCTCTCGGTTCCTCCGGCCCCTGAATTGATTTTCAGCACGACGCCGAGTTTGTCCTCCTCGCGACGTAGCATATTGCGTAGCTCAAGTGCCTCTATATCCTTGGCTACTACAACATACTGCTCATCGACTTCCTCCTCGGTGACAAGACCTTCCTTAACGAAGTCGAACCCGAGTCTAAGTTCCTCTACCTGCTTCTCGAGAGCTTCATACGCATCTATCCAGAAATGCAGGTCCTTGATCTTCTTCATCTGCGCCTCTGCCTTCTCCCGGTCTTCCCAGAAATCCGCCACATGAGTACGGAGTTCCTCCTCCTCAACTTCGATTTTCTTGGAGTCGATGTCGAGGTATTTTTTGAGGGCGGCAGTCCGTTCTTCCGCCTCTTTAAGTTGTTCCTGTGTTATCATCGTTTCTTATTTCTTCTTCGTTCTTGCTGTCGGACGCTTCTTGGGCGCGGCGTCCTGCTGCTCTATGAGTTTCAAGACATCCTCAAGTGTAAGCGACAACGGGTCCGTGCTCTTCGGAATCTTGTAGTTGATCTTCTTCTTGGCTCCTGAAGGGAGATAGGTGAAGTAGGGGCCGTAGCGTCCGTTGAGAATCTCTATCTCAGGACGCTCAGGAAATGACTTTATGAACTTGTTGGCCTCTTCCGCCCGTTTCTTCTCAATCAACTCAATGGCTTCCGCTTCAGTGATCGAGAGAGGTGACATATCCTTAGGTATTGAGACGAAAACGGAGTCATGACGGATATAGGGGCCAAAACGTCCGACCGCCGCAAGAATCTTCTTTCCTTCGAAAGAACCCACGTCGCGAGGCAGCTCGAAAAGCTTCAACGCCTCCTCAAGGGTGATGGTCTGCACGCTTTGGTCTGGCTGCAGGGATGCAAAGAGCGGCTTGTCCTCGTCGGTGGCCTCGCCAATCTGGGCTATAGGACCGAAACGACCGATCTTAACGTAAACAGTCCTCCCTGTTTTCGGATCGACTCCGAGCTCCCGCTCCCCTATCTTATGCTCCATTTTTAGGGTATTGATCTTCTCGATTTCTGGATGGAAATCTCCGTAGAACTCCGACATCTCGTTCTGCCAGGGAAGCTTGCCTTCCGCAATGTCGTCGAATTTCTCCTCTATCTTGGCAGTGAAGTTATAATCGAGGATATCGGGGAAGTACTCTGTCAAGAAATCGTTGACCACCATACCCGTATCCGTAGGCACCAGCTTCCCCTTTTCCGATCCCACGGATAGGGTCTTGGTCTTCATCGACACTTTTCCCTTCTTGAGTGTAATCTCCTTATAGTCACGAGGGACACCTTCTTTCTCTCCTCGTTTTACGTATTCTCGCTGTTGGATGGTCGAGATGGTCGGAGCGTATGTGGAGGGACGGCCGATACCAAGCTCCTCCATTTTCTTTACGAGAGATGCTTCAGAATATCGCGGAGGTGCCTGCGTAAAATCTTCTGTCGCAGTGATTTCTTTCGCAATGAGATCCATGCCTACTGAAAGTGGAGGCAGAGATATTTCCTTTCCTGCTCCCGACTGATATACACTTAGGAATCCTGGGAACACCACGATCTCACCCTCAGCCTTGAACACTCCATGGGATGTGTCTTCCAAGTCTGTCTGTCCATTGCCAGGAATTACCGCAATATCCACCGTGGTCTTCTCTATTTCGGCATCTGCCATCTGCGATGCCACCGCACGGCGCCAGATAAGATCATAGAGTTTCTGCTCTTTTGCGTCGCCCTCTATGGTACGGTTGCTAACGTAAGTCGGGCGGATGGCCTCGTGTGCCTCCTGTGCTCCTTTGGAATGGGTATGATAATGACGCACCTTCAGATATTGCTCGCCGAGATTGTTGCGTATGGCGTCGGATATGTCGCGCAGAGCGAGTTCGGAGAGGTTGGTTGAATCGGTACGCATGTATGTTATCTTTCCGTCTTCATACAGCTTCTGGGCAATGACCATGGTCTGATTGACCGAGAAACCGAGTCTTCGTGATGCTTCCTGCTGAAGTGTGGAGGTCGTAAAGGGAGGATAAGGCTGTCGCCGACCCGGCCTCACGTTCACCTCAGCAATCCGGAAAGAAGCATCATGACATTCGCTCATTACGTCCATTGCCTCCTTCTCGTCTTTGCATCTGCGCGTGAGATCGGCTTTCAGACCCGCTGGTGCCCCAGGAATCTCAAACTGACCCGATACACGGAAATATGATTCCGGAATAAAAGCTGAGATTTCCTTCTCACGTTCGCAAATCAGGCGCACAGCCACACTCTGCACACGGCCGGCGGAGAGCGATGGCTTGATTTTTTTCCAAAGCACCGGACTCAGTTCGAAACCTACAATACGGTCGAGTACCCTACGTGCCTGCTGGGCGTTTACGCGATCGATGTCTATGTCGCGTGGATTCGCTATCGCGTTTAGGATAGCCGGTTTTGTTATTTCGTGGAAGACTATACGTTTTGTATTGGCTGGACTCAGTCCGAGCACTTCATAAAGGTGCCATGCTATGGCTTCTCCCTCTCGGTCTTCATCGGATGCGAGCCACACCATATCGGCTTTCTTCGAAGCCTCCTTGAGTCTACGGACGGTATCTTTCTTGTCGGCCGGTATCTCATACTCAGGCGCGAAATTATTCTCGAAGTCTATAGCTATTCCCTTTTTCTTAAGGTCGCGTATGTGTCCGTAGGAAGAGAGCACAGTGTACCCCTCACCAAGGAATTTTTCAATGGTTTTAGCTTTTGCAGGTGACTCTACTATTACGAGATTATTCATAATATCCTTAAAATCAAGCATCTCAACCCCAACATCCGCACATCATGCGAGTCAGGGGACGGTTTATGACGCAAAATTAATACTTTTATTTCACAAACACAATATTAAGGTGTATTGTTTTGGAAAAAATATATTCTTAATCGTTATATATGTGTAGGGCAATTATCGTTTTCATCGTTGTCATCGCAAAACGAGCTACGCAAAACGCACTACGCATTATGAATTAAATAAAAATGGCAAACAAACTTGTAGAAATGATTCGCCGTCAGGCGGAAAAATACGGCGACCGCGAGGCATACCGCTATTGCTGGCGCAAGGTTGGGGAATGGCTCCCGACAAGCTGGGAGGAATTCCGGGTGCAGATAGATGTGGCCGCTCGCGCGCTCGCCCGTCTTGGACTCAAAGAGAAAGACAATGTCGCCGTCTGCTCCAACAATACACCGCAGATACTAATTACGGAATTCGCAGGTTTCCGCAATCGCGCTGCGACTATTCCCCTTTATTCGAGCAGCAGCCAAAGCCAGTATGATTTCATAGTCAACGACGGGCAACCCCGCATCCTGTTTGTAGGAGAAAAGCATCAGTATCCCCTCGCCTACAATTACTGGAAAAAACACCCTGAACAGATCGACAAGATCATAATCTTCAAGAAAGAGGGCTTCAACATCAATCCTGACGACACAGTTTCCATCACTTGGGAAGACTTCATGAAGCTCGGTGTGGAGGCTGACGAGGACACCAGGATCCTCGTGGAGCAGCGTTCTGACCGCGGTCTACCCGACGACATAGCGACACTAATCTATACATCCGGCACCACCGGCGAACCTAAGGGAGTCTGCCTCAGCCACTCCAACTATGACGCCGCCATGGAGGCACACCTGAAGTTCCTCATAAACGTCACTGACAAGGATCTCTCTATGGCCTTCCTGCCTATGAGCCATATCCTCGAGAAGGCATGGTGCTTCTTCTGCCTTACAAAGGGAATACGCATTGCCATCAACGAGGACCCTCGCATCATCCAGGACACTCTGCCTCAGGTGATGCCCAATATCATGACCTGCGTCCCGCGTTTCTGGGAAAAGGTATATGCCGGAGTGAAGGAGAAGATCTC
>JAIDTS010000344.1 GCA_029060585.1 Muribaculaceae bacterium | reverse complement strand
ATCGTGCGCTTCATACGCAGCCGACGCTCGCAGGTGAAGGACGTCAACGACGGAGCCGACGCCACATGGGGACGCCGCCGCAAGAACATCATCCTCGACCACTGCTCATTCTCCTGGAGCATCGACGAGGTGGCCTCCTTCTACGACAACCGCAACTTCACGATGCAGTGGTGTACGATCGGCGAAGGCCTCGCCAATCCCGGACACACCAAGGGCGCGCACAGCTACGGCGGCATCTGGGGCGGAAAGGAAGCTTCCTTCCACCACAATTACCTGACACACATCCAGAACCGAGCACCACGCTTCAACGGAGCCCGCTACGAGTGGGACGGCTGGGACAAGGAAAAGTATGAGAACACCGTGGACGCAGAACGCGTAGACTTCCGTAACAACGTGCTCTACAACTGGGGCAACGGCAACGGCAGCTACGGAGGTCCCGGCGGAGGCTACATCAATATCGTCAACAACTACTATCAGGCCGGTCCCGGCACCAAGAACAAGACCAACGTCACCCAGGTATCCGTGGGCAACGAAGGCAACTCCACCAACGAACCCCTGCGCAACCTCTGCTCGCGCTATTACATCGAAGGCAACTACGTGACCGCCGCATCCGAACCGGAAAACTACGACTGGAAGGGAGTGAAATACGACAGCGGCCTCAAGACTGTTGACGGCGAGAAATATATGCCCGATACGAAGCGGAAGTTCGGCGAGAATGCCGACTATGTGGAGATTGACGGATACTCATATCTTAAAGTAAAACTCGACGAGCCTATCGATGCCGGCATCGTGACAACCCAGAGCGCCGTGACCGTATATGACAAGGTGCTCGACTACTGCGGAGCGTCGCTCTACCGTGACGGCGTCGACGCACGCTATATGGAGGAAGCCCGCACAGGCACCGTGACCTACCACGGCAAGGAAGCCTATATAGATAAGAACGGCAAGGTATACGCAACCTCCAACACAGAAGGCATCCTCGACTTCATCAACGATCCAAACGGCGAGGAGAATCCCAACACGGCAAGTTTCCCGCCCCTTAAAAGCGTAAGCCGTCCTGACGGATACGACACAGACCGCGACGGAATGCCCGACGAATGGGAGACTGCCAACGGCCTCAACCCCGATGACGCGGAGGACGCAAACCTCTATACCGTAGACTCAAAGGGTGTATACACAAACGTGGAGGTATACCTCAACCAGCTTGTCGAAGACATCATGAAGGCCGGCAACGCCGACGCCATCAGCGCTGTGGATGAATACTATCCTGAATGCGTGCGCATGAGCGGAGTGGAAAGTATAGAAGCAGCGAAGGGAGATGTAGTGGCAGTGGAATACTACGAACTCAGCGGCGTGCGTCTTGCCGAACCCGCACAGGGAATAAGCATACGCCGCATCGTATATGCAAACGGATCTTCGGAAACGGACAAAGTGCTTAAACGATAATGCATAATTAGCTACGCTCAAGCTAAAGCAAGTCATAATGCATAATTGACTAAGCGTAAGTAGCAGTCATTCATGAGATTACTCTTCTATTTGACTAAATCATAATGAAAATCAGGAAAATATTCATGACAGCGGCTTTGGCAGCCGCTGTCAGCCTCCCGGCTTTCTCCGATGACGCCCTGCTTCCGTCATTCCCAGGCGCAGAGGGATTCGGAGCAATAACCACAGGCGGACGAGGAGGCAAGGTGATACATGTCACTAATCTGGACGACGATGGAGAAGGTTCTTTCCGTTGGGCTTGCGGACAGACAGGCACACGAACCATAGTCTTTGACGTCAGCGGTACGATTCACCTCAAATCAGAGCTGAAACTGAGAAACGGCAACCTAACCATCGCAGGGCAGACAGCCCCGGGCGACGGAATCTGCATCGCCGACTATCCGTTTGTCATCAGTGCTCCCAATGTGATAATCCGCTTCATGCGATTCCGTCTCGGCAACGAGGCACTTAAAAGCAATCCGACAGCCCATGAGGGCGACGGACTCGGCGGCATGGACGGCCAGAGGATAATGATCGACCACTGTTCCGTAAGCTGGAGCATCGATGAATGTCTTTCGGTCTATGGATCGAAAAACATTACAGTACAGTGGTGTATGGTGACACAGAGTCTCGTCAACTCAGGCCACAGCAAGGGAGCACACGGCTACGGAGGCAACTGGGGAGGAGCAGGAGCAAGCTACCATCACAACCTGCTCGCCCATCACGGATCGCGCACCCCACGTCTCGGGCCACGTCCCGGCACTCAGCTTGACGAACGAATGGACCTCCGCAACAACGTAATCTACAACTATGCCGGCGAAGGATGCTACGGAGGGGAGGCTATGACCGTCAATATCGTCAACAACTACTATAAACCGGGTCCCGCTACGGACGCCATCGGCTCGGCCAAACAGAAGCGCATGGCGAAACCTGGCATCCGAACCTTCGACTACTGCATAAAGGCCGATCAATTGAAGGCTACCGCCAAGAACTATAATAAGGTGAAAGGCACCAATCTGTCTACATGCAAGCTGACCGTAGATTCGTCAGACAAGGGTTATCTCACATTCGAAGGAGACGACAACAAGTATGAGATCGACATAGAGAAGCTCTGCATTACAGTAGACGGACAGGAAGTGAAGGTGGCTACCAACGACTGGGGCAAGACTCTCCACAAGTGGGGCAGCTACTATATCGAGGGCAATGTCAATTCCAAATACGCCGATGTCTCAGCCGACAACTGGACCATTGGACTCTTCAACCAGGTGGACAAGGGCACCAAGGTAGACTACCACAACGCCACCGAAGAGGAACTCCATGCCTTCGTCCCTATGGAATTCGCCGCCGTCACCACACACACCGCCGAGGACGCATACGACCGAGTGCTGAAATATGCCGGCGCGTCGCTCAGCCGCGACGAATATGACGAGATGATGATCAACGATACTCGCGATGGAGCGGCCAGCTGCATTGTCAGCGGTATAGGCAAGGGTCTCATCAACAGTCAGGACGAGATCACATATGCCGATGGTAGCACCGGTTTCCCGAAACTTAATTCCTTGGAGGCCAAGACTGACACGGACGGCGACGGTATGCCTGACGAATGGGAGACGGCCAACGGCCTGAATCCCAACGATCCGGAGGATGGTCCGGCCACAGCTGAAAACGGTTATACCAATCTTGAGAACTATCTCAACGGTCTGGTGGCCCATATCGTAGAAGGTGGCAACGAAGGGGGTGTGCTTCTTGAAGGTAAGCAGGAATTCGGTACCGACAGTGTAGACAGCATCTTCGGAACCGGTAAGGAAGACGGCCGCACGTTCAACCTGCAGGGTATCGAGGTAGGCAAAGATGCAAAGGGAATAGTGATCCGCGGCGGTCGCAAGATAATGATCAATGATTAATTATCAATGACCAACCTACCAATACCCATACATTCCCTACCAAAATTTCCGATTCAAAACATATAATAATTTTGAATTGTTAATAAAGAGGCGGCTCACTTGATGAGCCGCCTCTTTAACCCTAAAAACTATGGAGATTATAAAAGATAAGGAATTCGGCGGCGAGCGTCCGCTCTTCGAGACCCATAACGTAAGACTTGAAAACGTGGTCATCCGCGCCGGAGAGTCAGCCATCAAGGAATGCAGCGACATTGAGGCCATCAACTGTGTGTTTGAGGGAAACTATCCTTTCTGGCATGTACACCGTTTTCTCATCGACCATTGCTATTTCGCAGTGGGCGGAAGATCAGCCCTATGGTATAGCGACCACCTGAAGATGAAGGACACAGTCATCGACGCCCCGAAGATGTTCAGAGAGATGTATGATCTCGAGCTGGAAAACGTCGTGATGAACGATGCCGACGAAGTATTCTGGCGCTGCAAGGACATAAAGATAAAGAACCTCAAGCTCCACGA
>JAIDTS010000343.1 GCA_029060585.1 Muribaculaceae bacterium | reverse complement strand
GCGATGCGCATATGCACCTCTTTGGCGCCGCAGTCGAAGAGTACCTTCACGTTGTCGTTGAGCTGGGTGCCGCGTACGATTGAATCGTCGCAGAAGAGCGCACGTTTGCCCTTAAGCATAGCCTCGTTGGGGACAAGCTTCATCTTAGCGATAAACGAGCGCATCGACTGATCTGAAGGAGTGAAGCTGCGTGGCCATGTCGGGGTGTACTTGGAGATGCATCGCTGATAGGGAGTGCCGTGTCCGGCTGCGTATCCGAGTGCCATGCCGACTCCTGAATCCGGAATGCCTGCCACACAGTCGATTTCAGTCTCGGCATCCTGCTGTCCGAGTGCATATCCGGATTTGAAGCGCACTTCTTCTACGTTTCTGTTCTCATAGGTTGAGGTCGGGAATCCATAGTAGACCCACATGAAAGCGCATATCTGCATTTCCTTGTTGGGTTGGCGGAGCTGGCGGATTCCGTCGGGCTTCAGCTCTACAATCTCGCCGGGGCCTACGTCGCGGAGAAGGCGGTAGTCAAGGTTTGGGAAAGAGGTCGACTCACTGCTGACGGCAAAACCGTCTTCCTTTTCGCCTATTACTATGGATGTGCGTCCGAGTTTGTCGCGCCCCACAATGACAGAATCTTCGGTTAGGATAAGCATCGAGCAGCTTCCTTTCACCTTGTTGTAAACGTTTTCGATACCTTCTACAAATGTCTTTCCCTGATTAATCAACAAAGCGATGAGCTCCGTAGGGTTGGTGGTGCCTTGACTTAGTTCCGCAAAGTGTGCACCGCTGTCAAGAAGTTCCTTCTCAAGTTCGTCCATATTGTCGATCTTGGCGACGGTCACAATCGCGTATCGTCCGAGATGAGAGTTGATGGTTATAGGCTGCGGATCAGTGTCGCTGATGACACCGATACCCATGTTGCCCTTGTATTTATGCAACTCAGATTCAAACTTGGTTCTGAAATACGAGCTCTCGAGCGAGTGGATCGATCTGCAGAAGCGTTTCTCTTCCGGATCATAGGTCACCATGCCACCGCGGCGAGTGCCGAGATGTGAGTTATAATCGACACCGTAAAAAATGTCGTTGACACACTTGCGTTTTAAGGCAGCGCCAAAAAAACCTCCCATAAGATTGTAAAGTTTAGCTTATTACCTGTATTTTTCTGATTCCATAGGAGAAGGTGCGACCCTTCCTGGCCGGAATCACGATGCAAAATTAATAAAAAGTCGGGAAAAATCTTATATTTTATAAACTAAAATATGGTTATTGTCGAAAAAATTTATAACTTTGCAGAAGCAAAAGATTTTTAACGCAATCATCATGAAAAAAACTGTACTAACGACAATGACTGTACTGTCGGTTGTAGTCTTTTCGTCGGCACAGTCCCTGAAGAATTACGAGCAAGGGAATCCCAAGGACCCGAACTATGAATATCTTAAGGACTATGCCCCGCTGAAGAATTACATCGACTATGAAAAGTATCCTAATTTCCGTCTCGGCGTAGGCACTACTGTGGATGAATATCTCCGGAACTCCACGGTAGCGGGAATGACGAACGACAACTTTACAGAGACCGTAGCCGGCAACGCCATGAAAATGGCGAGTTGCGTCAACAACAACGGCGACATGGATTTCACCAGAGTCACCAACTATGCCAACGCCGCCGAGAAGGCCGGCATAAACGTCTACGGTCACACCCTGGCATGGCACGCCCAGCAACCCAACGGCTGGCTCAGAGGTCTGATCAAAGACAAGCCGGCTGAGCCGTTTGAGAATCCCGACACGATGGTCTATGTCACCATCGGATCAAAAGATTACCGTACGCAGCAGAATGTAGGTTGGACAGGAGATAAGTCGCAGTTCGGGTTCTCCCTCAACTTCTCCAACTCCAACGGCCTCAATATCCACACCACAAAGATTGTGAATTCGTGGGATGTTCAGTTTGTAGGCTATGACAATATTCCTACAGAGGCCGGAAAGACCTATAAGTTCGTCTACGAGATCAAGGGCTCCAAGAACGGCACCATGCATTCGAAACTTGGAGACTGGGGAAGCGGAAGCAACACCGACTTTAATTTTACGACCGAGTGGCAGGAAGTGGAGGTTACATACACCAGCCCAATCAACAATCCCTTCCTTCTCTTCCAGTGTGGTGACTTCGTAGGCGATATCTACATACGCAGTATAAAGGTAGAGGACACGATAGGAGCCATGAAGATCGACGAGAAGCGTCGATTCCTAAAGGTAGAGGCTTCTGCCAGAACTTCCGAGGTATGGGACAATCAGTTCTGGATCGTATGTTCATCCTCTTTCGCATCGGGCCAGAGTTTTGTGTTCAAAGCTGATGTCCGCGCCGACAAACCGGCAAAGGCATCGACTCAGATCCATAACTCACCCGGCAGCTACGTAGATTATAACGCTTTCGGCAACATAGACTTCGGAACGGAATGGAAGACGATCGAGATCAAGGGAAAATTCGCGAAGAGCGGTATGTCTATCGCATTCAATCTTAGCGAACTTGCAGATGCCAATACCTATTATTTCGACAATATAAGCCTGAAGGTAGGAGGATCGGAGAGACTCGTCAACGGATCAATAGAGGGGGATGACCTTACCTCTTTCAAAATGAAGAAAGCGAGCGGAGGCATCGTCGCCCCAGAGATAGGCGAAAGTGAATTCTCCCTTAAAGTACCCCAGAGCACACCGCTGACGAAGGATGAGAAGCGCGAAATACTCTGCGGCGCTATGGAGAAATGGATCAAGGGTATGATGAATGCCTGCGGAGGCAAGGTAAAGGCCTGGGATGTAGTGAATGAGGCAATCTCCGGCGGCGGCAACGACGGCGAAGGCAACTACACACTACAGCATTCTGAGGGATTCAACGGCGACGCCACCTGGGATGTTGGAGGCGACGCATTCTACTGGCAGGACCATATGGGCGACCTTGAATACGTAAGAAGCGCCGTCCGGTATGCACGCAAATACGGTCCGGAAGACATCAAGCTTTTCGTCAACGACTACAATCTTGAGAGCGACTGGGACGGCAACAAGAAGCTCAAATCGCTCATCAACTGGATAGCCAAATGGGAGGCAGACGGCGAGACATACATCGACGGCATCGGCACACAGATGCATATCTCCTATTATGAGGACAGCGGCACCCAGAACAGCAAGAAGAAAGCCATCACAAAAATGTTTGAATTGATGGCGGCCAGTGGAAAACTTGTACGCGTCAGTGAATTCGACATGGGCTACGTCAATGCCGGCGGCCGGGATGTACCCACCTCAGAGATGACAGAAGAGATGCACCACAACATGGCTGACTATTTCGAGTGGATACTTAAGGAATATTTCCGTCTTATCCCGCCAGAACAGCAATGGGGCATCTGCTTCTGGTGTGCGACAGACTCCCCCGCCAATAGCGGATGGCGTGCCAACACGCCTGTAGGAATCTGGACCAACGGCACATTCTACCGCAAGCATGTCTATGCCGGTATCGTAAGGGGACTCGGTGGCGTAGACCACAGCGGCGTGGATGAACTCACACCTGAGCTGAGCACAGTTAAAACGACCGGAATCTACAACATCAACGGATTCCGCTATCCCGACACAATAAGATTCTCGGATCTTCCTTCCGGAATCTATGTAATCAACGGAAAGGTTGTAAAGAAGAAATAATCTTGACGTTATGACAAATTAATAAGGGACGCCTGATGATGGCGTCCCTTAAAGTTTAATATATCATAGTTTAATATCGGTAGAGCTTTACATGAAGGGCTTTGTAGTCATCCACACCAATGCGGATATGTCTGCCCTGATGGGTCTCGTCGCCGTTCAGACGACGAATGACCCTTAATGAACCATCCGGATTGATGTCGACTTCATCGCAGCTGAGGATACCTATACGCTCCTTGCCATTCCATTCAGTATTTTGGGAGTATTCTCCCGTAAGCATGAATCCGTCTTCTCCGAGTTTCTTCTGCTCTCCTTTCTCGTCGTCGGATTCCCATCTCACTACTAATCCTGATCCGGCTATCAGATATTCGTCTTTTGCGAGTTTTATCACCATTCCGCCTCCGTCAGGCCAGCTGCTTCCATCGGTAGCGCGCCTGTCCCAGGGGAGTGTGAAGAAATGCGAAGATATGGTCTTCATACCGTCGCCCTCAACAGTCTTGCTTTTCTTTGCGTTTTCTCCGTCGAAGAGGAGTCCGTAGCTTTCAAATCTGTCGTTGCAGTATGGTGCGAGTTTTTTTAGAAGAGTATAGGCATCCTTGAGCCTTGCAGCCTCGGCATCGGATGCGTTCTCGATTGAGAACGGACTGAACCCGATAGCGTTGTGTTCTCCTATCGCGTAGAAAGCATGGGTTCCGCTGTCGGTAGATCTGCGTATCTCCGGAATGAAGAGTGGGTTTCCCGGAAACTCATATTGCGCGAACCATGGAGCGAAGGGAGGGTCGTAGAGATCAGGGGAAATGAAGTCGACCGATGGAGCGCCAGTCTTCCAGATGTTGCCGAGTCTGGCGATTGGTCCAGCCGAGGGGTATTGTCCCGGACGACGTCCGCGGCTGTCGAGCGCAGCGTTGACATATAGAGGTGTGTTCGGAAGTTTTTCTTTGGCTGCTTTGGCAAGATTCTCTACATATTTTGCATAATTCCATGCCATAAATATTTCGTCGGCGTAGTCAGTCAGCTGTGCCGTCTCCTTCCAGTCGGCACCAGTGCTTATACCTAACTTAGGAGCCAATTCCGCAGGAACGCCTTTCGCGTATTCCTTATTGGCGAGAATAGAATGGTCGCGAGGTGATTCAAGCATCCCGATCTCGTTCTCGATCTGGATCATGCTTACGGTTGCGTCCTTATCTGATTCCTTCAGATGGGTGAGCATGGCGTTGAAGGCTTTCAGATCGGCTTGAAGTACATTTTCGCTGAATGCACTTAGAATCTCGAGGGGTTTCCCCTCTTCCGTCACGGCTCTCGGAAAACGCTTTGCGTCAGTCTTGACCCATCCCGGAGCATAGCAGCTCATCGAGTTTTTCCATGCTCCAAACCAAAGGAGTACGAGTTTCAAATCATTTTGCCTCGCTGTGGAAAGAGCTTCGTCAAGCAGCGAAAAATCGTAATGTCCCTCCGATGGTTCGACGAGTTCCCAGTAAACTGGCATAAGCACGGTGTTAAGCCCCATTTCCTTCAGTCTTGGGAAAATTGTACGGATATCTTCTTTGGAAGAAGCCGATGAATTGCCCAGTTCTCCGCCGAGAATAAGATAGTCAGGAATCCTCGGACTATCGGCGAAAGCCTCCGGGAGAGTCAGCAGCATAGATAACGCTCCTACAGTAATAAACCTGCTTAACATATTTTTTATCGTTTGGAGTCGAGGAGTTGCTTGGATGGGTTGGTGTAGTTGTCGATACCGAGTTCTACAGGAATCATCTCCTCGAGCAAGTGCATTGAGAGCTTTATAGGAGTTTTTCCGGCTTTATCTCCAAAATACTCGAGACATGCGTCGCGCCACCAGATTGCATCCTTATGCTGAGTAAGCAGACGTCCTTCTATATCGGAGAATATTTCAGGATCCACTGAGTCTTTCATACCGCGCCATGTCTCGCGCATCTCGGCGACTCCGTCAACTCCCGCATCGTAATGGCGATTGAGAGCCTCCCAGACTGTCTCGCCTGTCGGCAGCTTATGGTCCCATCCAAGATGGTGAAACCACAGCAGATATTTTTCAGGACATTGATCCACATTCTCAAGAGACTCCGAGAGCGGCAAGGGGTATTGAGATGTCGCACCGCTTCCGGTGGCTACCGTCCTGTCAAATCCAATGCCATCTTTGTCGGCTCTGTGGTAGTATTTCGGCAACCAGTCAGGACGTGCTCCGATGGGATCGCACCAGGGTTGCGGACCATAGTGATGGCCGAACGCAAATAGGTGGTGAAGCCCCATGGGCATCATATAGTCTACCACATGCTCCCGACTTTCACCCATCATCTTACTGAACTCCGGCATCGTCTCTTCATTGAGGTTGAGCCAAGGCGTCATTTCTGCCCATTCCTCCACTATATCCTCGGATTTCAGAGTCGGATCCCACGCGAGGCGTCCGAATGCATACCAGTTCGCCTGAGCAAGGGGATGACCGGTCAGGTTCTCGTTGTCGCCGATATTGGCGACTCCGGCCACACCCTTGATATTCTCGGACGGTGCTTCCTCAAAGAATTCCTCCCACATTGGGGCCAGATATGCCAAATGATTCGCGTGGCCCAGATATTCCTGTGTGATCTGGAGCTCGGCTATGAGAGGGGTCTTCTTCATTCCGTCGAAAAGAGGGCTGTATGGTTCGCGTGGCTGGAAGTCTACAGGACCATTCTTCACTTGCACCATCACATTATCGTCAAACTTTCCGTCAAGGGGATTGAACTCTACATATGCCTGCTTCGCACGATCGGGATCGGAGGGGGAGTAGACGAAAGCCCGCCACATAACGATTCCCCCGTAAGGCTTCATAGCCTTTGCAAGCATATTGGCTCCATCGGCATGAGTGCGTCCGAAGTCGCAGGGCCCGGGTTGTCCCTCGCTGTTGGCCTTCACGAGGAAACCTCCGAAGTCAGGGATGAGCTTATAAATCTCCTTGGTTTTCTCTTGCCACCATTTAGCAACTTCCTTATTCAATGGATCAGCAGTCTCAAGGCCTCCGATCACGCTTGGCGAAGCGAAATTAACGGAAAGATAGACCCTCATGCCATAGGGACGAAGTATGTCGGCTATTTCCGCTACCCTGTTGAGTATTTCAGGAGTAAGCATATTCGGCGAGGCATTGACATTGTTGAGGACAGTCCCGTTGATTCCTGCCATAGCATTAGCAAGGGCGTATTTCTTATAAAGTGATTTCTGTTCGTCAGTCAGAGGTGAGTCCCAGTTCCAGATGCTCTTCCCCGCGTATCCTCTTTCTATCGTTCCGTCGAGGTTGTCCCAGTGGTTGAGTATTCTCAGTGAGTGCCGTGGTGAGTCTGTCCTGTCGTAGCACGAGGCTGGACGATAGAGGGATAGCGCACCGTAGAGTAGTCCCTGACCTGAGGGTGAGGTGACAGTCACGGATCGGTCGATACTGTCAATTGATATTGTGAAGGCTTCAGGATTATTGTAGCCTTGTTTCTTTTCAATAAGATTGATTTTCTTGAAGAAGTCGTCGGGAGCATAATCTGAGAGGATCCCGGCAGCATTAAGGGCAATGTTGTTTTTACCTTTGTATGTCACCTCGCATGAAGAGTCGCCAGAAGATGGTAGCCATAGCCGTGAGTCCACGCGTTCGGGGAAGGCGGAGAAGACTACAGCCAGGGCTAAGGATGTGAGGAATGCGTGTTTCATGATGCACAGGGCATGATAAGGATTATTGATTGAAAAAATGGGAAGGCAGGTGGCTGCCTTCCCTTTGTTGCGTTGTACGTTTTACGTTTAACGTTTTGCGTTGCAGGATATCCGTGATCAGGCGTACATGTTGATGATAGCCTCGTAGAGTTCCTGCTTGCCGGAAGTCTGAGCGGGCTCGTTAACCTCGCGGCCGATCTCAGCGAGCTGCTCGAGAGTGAGCTTGCCTTCCTCGAATTCCTTACCCTTACCACTGTCGAAAGAAGCGTAACGGTCAGCGAGCATCTTCTTGTAGGGAGACTTCTCGAGAACGTTGGCAGCGCATTCAAGAGCGCGGGCCATAGCGTCCATACCGGCGATGTGTGCGATGAAGATATCCTCGAGGTCGGTGGAGTTACGACGGGTCTTTGCGTCGAAGTTCGTACCGCCGTTGCCGAGGCCGCCGTTGCGGATGATCTGCATCATAGCCTGGGTGAGTTCGTAGTTGTCGATGGGGAACTGGTCGGTATCCCAGCCGTTCTGATAGTCGCCGCGGTTAGCGTCGATGCTACCGAGCATGCCGTTGTCGACAGCTACTGCGAGCTCATGCTCGAAAGTATGGCCTGCGAGGGTAGCGTGGTTTACCTCGATGTTTACCTTGAAGTCTTTCTCAAGACCGTGAGCCTTGAGGAAACCGATTACGGTCTCGGTGTCGACGTCATACTGGTGC
>JAIDTS010000342.1 GCA_029060585.1 Muribaculaceae bacterium | reverse complement strand
TTATATAAATATAGACAAGCAATATGGAGAAAAGTTACATCTGCCATGTGAGCGAGACACTGCCGCCGATGCCGGTAGTTATAGGAGAGTTGTAGTAATAATAATCGGGAATGTAGTTCAACAGATTATCAATGCTAACACCAAGAGTGAAATTCTTAGGGAATGTCTCGCTGAGAGTCAAGCCGAGCATCGAATAAGCGGGATAACGCTGGGTGCGCACAGCTTCTTGAGAAAAGAACGACAACACGTCGCCGGTGACGGCTGAAAGCCATTTGTAGTTTGCCGTGGCGGTAAATTTCCAGTCAGTTTTCCACCGGTGGACCCAGTCGGCCTTAAGAGTCAGGGCATGCGGGCGCGTAGGATTTGCCCTCAGATCACCTTTGGTGTACTTTTCATATGTGTAGACATATTCCCCATTGATTGTGAGGCCGAAGCCAAACGATTTCATCAAGGAAATATCGACACCCCCGATCTGCACCCTACGGAGATTGATATACTGCTGACCGCTCATGGCTTGATTCCAAAGATAAGATATACGGTTGTCGATAAAATTGTGAAACAACATAACCGTCAGGCTACGACTTCCTTTGAGATATTCCGCCGATACGTTCAGGTTGTGGCTGGTCTCCGACTTCAGATCGGGGTTGCCGTAGACATGGAAGATGCCAGCCATATCGAAGTCCATATAGAGTTCTTTTAGCGTAGGTGCCCGGAATCCGGCGGAATAGTTCACTCTTAGAGAGCAGTTCCCATTTCCCGGACGCCAAAGCATGCTTAACTTAGGAGATACCCTGTTTGCACGGGAAGCAGAAAACCAATCGTACCTCAGTCCTGGTACAAGCCAAATATTTTTCACAGGATGCCAGTCCCATTGCATATATGCGTCAAGGTTTGTCTGCGAATAAGAGCCACTGTCGAATTCATAAGACATCAGGTAGTCATGGAGCCAATCGCCCCCGGCAGTCAGAGTGCCGGAGCCGCCAAATTCATGGGAGTACTGGAAGTGGAATGAATTCTGACGATTACGATAATCACGGATTTCGACACCGGATGACGTTTCATAGTCCATCTTGTCGTATGTGTCGAAAGAATATTTCGCAATGAAGTCATTCCAATGAGCAGAGACTCCAGCCGATATATCACGGAAACGGTCGTAGGAGACTATTGTGCTTTTTTGCTCTCGCCAGAAATATCCGGCACGGGCTGTAACAGAGGCATTCTCTCCAAAGGATAATGTGAAACGATCACGAAGGTTCCAGCTTTGGGTAGCGTAAGACCTGCTGTAGTCGCCGCGGCGTGGAAACTTTATCTCTCCGCGGGAATCGTAGCGCGCGTCAAGCGAGTTTGATATACGACCCTTGGCATAAGTGGCAAGAGCACCATAGCTCTGTAGGGCATGAGAGCCATAACGGGCATTCAGCCTGAGGTGCGAACCGTCCTTCGGGTGTCCGGAGATAATATTGACCACTCCTCCTGTTGCGTTGGAACCATAGAGCGATGACGCCGCTCCTTTCACAATCTCAACGCGCTCTACGTTCTGAAGATTGAGACGTGAATAGTCAGGGTTATCAAGTGTCTCTCCGGCCATACGTTCGCCATCGAGCAAAAACAATATGCCTCCACCTCCAAAACCGGACATATTGATTTGTGTGTTCTGCCCCATCCCGATAGAAAACTCCACACCCGGCATCTGCTGTTCGAGGAGAGCTCCGATGTCGGGCTTTCCGCTGCGCGAGATATCCGCTGTCGTGATGACACGTGTGACAACAGGAGTCTCTTTTAAAAGCTTAGGAGTACGAGTGGCGGTCACCACGACAGTCTCAAGAGTGTCTGCCGGGGAAACGACAAGGTCGGAAGCAGCGTCAGCAACGCTGCCCCCGGCCATCAAAGCCATTATCAATCCTATGATTGCCAATTTATTTCAGGGTACCGGTAAACGTAAACTTGATAAATCCTGGCATTTTACCGGGAGTAATGGAATATACAAGCTTGATGTCACGACCGGCAATAAGAGTTCCACTCTTATCGTCGATATCATAGTCATCTATACTCAATGTATACTGAACGCCATCTACAGCAACGGTATACTCATCCTTATCCAGCGAATAAAGGCCGTTGCCATTATTCTCGACCTCGACATTATCGACGGTCAATGCCGCGATTGTCTCAAGCTTGTCAGACATAGGAGGAGTGTAGGAGCATTCCGGAATCTCGACTGTAACCTTTCCATTGTCTTGCTTCGAGATTTTGACTTCATACGTATCCGACATTGGTATATCATCGTATACGTGCCCCATTGCAGACACCGAGGCGATCATGGTGCCAGTATATGTCCCGACCACATGGTCGATTTCTGCAGGCAGATCATTGTCGTCGTTATCGTCCTTTTCACAGCTTGCGAAAGCCGGCAGCAACAAGAGCAACGATGCAAGCAGCGACAGCATTTTCATTGGTTTCATTACTGCTGTCCTCCTATTCCAAGAAGTTCAACTTCGAAGATAAGGTCCTGGTTCGGGCCGATAGGACCTCCTGGAGTACCCATCTCGCCGTAAGCGAGGTTGCTCGGGATATAGAATACGGTCTTGCCGCCTACCTTCATGAGCTGAAGGCCTTCCGTCCATCCCTTGATGACCATCTGGAGTGGGAAGCTTGTAGGCTCTCCGCGCTCGACTGATGAGTCAAACACAGTTCCATCAAGGAGTCGGCCTGTATAGTGGACGGTCACCACATCTGTTTCCTTGGGTGATTCACCTGTGCCTTCCACTACGGTGATGTATTTCAGGCCAGAGGGAGTGGTCTGATAACCGGAGTTGCCCTTGAAGAATGCAGCATTGTAGTCAGCCATATTTGTTGAACCTGCTACGGCAGCACTATCAGCAGCCTCGGCTGCACTGTCGGCCTGTTCCTGCATTATGACACCTACGAGAGAGTCTACCGCTGCCGAGTCTTCGGCAGAGGGTTTCTGCTTGCCGCAAGAGGCAACGCAGAAAGCGGTTGCCGTCACTGCAATGACGGCAATCGCTGATCTGAAAGTCTTTTTCATTACTAACTGATTCAATTTACTTCTTTACTACCTTGATGAGCTCGACATCGAAGATCAGAGTCGAGTGAGGCGGGATTGCGTTGGGCACGCCCTGAGCGCCGTAAGCGAGGTCGCTCGGGATGAAGAAGGTGTACTTAGCGCCCTCCTTCATGAGCTGCACACCCTCGGTCCAGCCGGGGATTACGCGGTTCAAGGGGAATGTGGCGGGTTCGCCGCGCTGTACGGATGAGTCGAAAACTGTTCCGTCAAGGAGACGACCTGTATAATGTACGGTAACCTCGTCGGTAGCTGTAGGCTGGGCTCCTTCACCTTCCTTCTCAACTACATACTGCAGACCGCTCGCGGTCTCCTTCACGTTTTCTTTCAACTTGTTTTCAGCAAGGAACTTGGCACCCACTTCCTTAGCAGCTGCCTCGGCCTTCTTCTGGAGATCCATAAGATATTCGTTGATCATCTTCTGGCAATCCTCTTCGGGGACTTCCGGAGTGCCGCCATCGAAAGCGACCTTTACGCCATCCTTGAATGTTTCGGAATCAAGAGATTCAACACCCATTGCCTTGAGCTGCTTGCCCATGAGGACACCCCATGCATAACTTAATTTATCCATAATTCTTTTCCTTTTTTCTAATTAAATGTTTTTAGTTATTTCCATTCTTTAGAGAAGCCGTAATCCTTATATGTATGTAAGGGCTTTACTGCTCCCATTCATAAAAACGCTAAAATCCCCTCTTTAGTTTGTGTGAAAGCTTCTGATAGCTCATTTATTTCACTTTTGAGATGTTTTAACAAATAACTTTCCAAATCATTTGGAAAGTTAAGAAATTCTGACTAACTTTGCAGTCGCATTCGGGATGCCCCATCCTTGATGGGTATGACTACGTCGCTTTTTTGAGTCTTGTCATCCCGACACTGCGGGTCAGGTCCGGTAGCTCAGCTGGATAGAGCAACAGCCTTCTAAGCTGTGGGTCTTGGGTTCGAATCCCAACCGGATCACGATGAATCACTATTTTTTGAAGCGTCTCTGCGAGGAGACGCTTTTTTTATGGATAGAGCAACAGCCGATGGTCTTTATTGGGCTGTGGGTCTTGGGTTCGAAGTATGGGAGTATCGATACAGAAGGGGATGGTAGAAATACGATGCAAATCATACGGGTAACAACTAGATAAAAAAAAGAAAAGCACGTAGTCGGAAGATGTTTCCAGAACTACGTGCTTTGGTTTATGGATAAGTGGGTTGATTCAAACTATACGAGTTGGAACCCCGTCACCTTTGACGGGGAGAGCATAGGGCGGCGAATGCGGTCATGTCGCGGCCGTCAGGGTCGATGCTCTTTTTGTCAATGCATAATGCATAATTCACAATGCATAATCGCCGGGACAGTGGACCGTCGGGCCTCAGGCCTGTCGAGGGC
>JAIDTS010000341.1 GCA_029060585.1 Muribaculaceae bacterium | reverse complement strand
CGCCCGAGGCATATACAAGAACACTCAGCTCGACCTGCGTATATATAAGCGGCTCCAGATGTGGGTGCACGCCGAGGCTGAGGTCGATGACCGCACCAACTTGAAAGACGGCGACCTCGCCATCTTCATACGTGTAGGCTCTGATGTCAAGAACAACTACTATGAGTATGAGATTCCTCTTGAGATAACTCCACCGGGAACTTACAACAACTATTCTTCAGCCGACCGCTGGATTGTCTGGCCAAAGGATAACTTCCTTGATCTCCCCTTCGAGCTCTTCCCCTCCACCAAGGTGGCGCGCAACCGTGCCAAGTCTGAAGGTCAGGAGGGCATCGGCTATATCCGGCTTTTCTCGATGCGAGACCCCGACAATCAGCGCAACACCGTCTCTGTGCTCGGCAATCCTTCGCTGAGTGATGTCCGCACCATGCTGATCGGCGTGCGAAACAAGTCAAATACCGTCAAGGACGGTACGATCTGGGTCAATGAGCTTAAGGTGACCGACTTCAATCAGGAAGGCGGATGGGCTGCGAAAGTCAACGCCAACCTTGCCGTCTCTGACGTGGCAACGGTCAATTTCGCTATGCATAGGGAGACCGCCGGTTTCGGAAGTGTCGACCAAGGTCTATCCGCCCGCCGTCTTGACAACTATGATCAGTATAACTTCTCCGTACAGGGAAACCTCGGCAAGCTCGTTCCGGAGAAGGTAAAGCTCGCGGCTCCGGTCTATTATGCCCGCAGCAGTGAGTCGACCACACCCAAATACAATCCCCTCGACCAGGACATCCTTCTCAAGGATGCTCTCGCCGCCGCTACGACAAAGGCTGAGAAGGATTCCATCAAGGGTTATTCCGTCACCAAGAAGACGACCGAGTCATTCTCCCTCTCAAATATGAGGTTTAACGTCACATCCAAGAACGCGATGCCGTGGGATCCCGCCAACTTCACGATTGCCTTCAACTTCAACAAGCAGAAGAATGCCGACCCGACTACGGAGTATGAGAATACTTCCGACTATCGGGGTTCGTTCCAGTATTCGTATTCTCCTTATTTCAAGCCGTGGAAGCCATTCTCCAAGCTTGATGGAAAGTCGAAGTTCCAGAAGTTCCTTAAGGACTGGCAGGTCAACTGGCTCTTCAACAACCTCACTTTCTTCACTTCGATGTCTCGTCATTATTATGAGCAGCAGACGCGCTCGGAAGTGGATGTCGCGATGCAGCTTCCAGTCCAGGTGAGCAAAAATTTCTTGTGGGACCGCCAGCTTTCACTCAACTGGAACCTCCTGCAGTCGCTAACATTCTCTTTCCAAAGCAACACTACAGCCCGGATTGAGGAGACTTTAGGCGCAGTCAACAAGCGCCTCTTCCCCGACAGATACCGCGACTGGAAGGATACCGTCATCAATTCAATAAAGGGTCTCGGCACTCCTTGGAACTATAACCAGACCTTCACCGGCTCGTATAAGGCGCCATTCAGCAAGATACCGTTTCTTGACTATCTGACCGGTAATCTCTCATATACATCGACCTATCAGTGGGACCGAGGCACACAGATACAGGACGTAGATATGGGCAACTCGATACGCAACCAGACTACTTGGAACGCTGATGCCCGCTTGAATTTTGAGACACTTTACAACCACAGCAAATTCCTTAAGGAAATAAACCAGCGTTTCTCCGGACGTTCGGGATCTAACCGCAAGAACGGTAATAATGCATCCAAAAATGTCGGGAAAGCGGCTTCGGACAAAAAATCCGACACAAAGGCCAAGCGGTTGGAGAAGACCATTCAGCTTTCGGAAGACACTACCACTGTGTTCAAGCACAACCTGAAGACGAAGGATGTCCTGCTCTCGGCTACTGTCAAGGGTAAGCGATTCGAACTGAAGACAAAACCCATTGATGAGAACAGTGTAGAGATTCTCAACAAGGGAAAGGAAATAATAAAGATAATTGCCAAGGAGAAAGTCAAGTCAGACAAGAGAAGCTTCGGAACCGAGATCCTGCAGCATGGAGTGCGCCTGCTGATGGCACCGCGCAGTTTCTCCATGCGTTGGCGTCAGAGCCATTCGCTCAATCTCCCTCTCTTCTCTCCGAGTGTCGGGGATGTGTTTGGTCAGTCTTCGGCATATGGGCCGATGGCTCCCGGCCTTGACTTCGCTTTCGGATTCTATGATGAAGGCTTTGTCGACAAGGCTCTCGATCGAGGATGGCTTCTGACTGACGGACAGAATACGTCTCCAGCCATATGGAACAAAGGGCAGGAGTTCAATTTCGAGCTTACTCTCGAGCCGATACGTGGACTTAAGATCACGCTTACGGAAAACCTCACGGACAACCGTACGAATCAGGTGCAGTTCATGTATTCCGGTATGCCTACGTCGCGCACCGGTAGCTATACACGCACACATGTGGCCTTGAAGACCGCGCTGAAGACATATAAGGCTGAGAACGGTTATTATTCTGATGCGTTCAACAAGTTCCTCCAGTATATACCTGTCGTTGCGGAGCGTTACGAGGCCCGTTACGCCGGTATGCGTTATCCCGAGGTCGGGTTTATGGAAGGCAATCCGCTTGGGGGAACAGTCTATAATCCTGAAGTAGGCAGTGTCAGCCGCACGTCAAGCGATGTGCTCATTCCGGCGTTCCTCGCGGCATATAGCGGGACGGACGTCAATAAGGTGACGCTCGACCTCTTCCCGGGTCTCGCCTCGATGCTTCCCAACTGGAAGGTGACCTACGACGGTTTTATTAATCTCGGCAACATGAAGAAGTGGTTTAAGACGTTCACGATCCAGCACGCCTACAACTGCACGTATTCTACGGGCAGCTATACTTCATATCTCAACTGGATCGGGGTAGACGGCAACTATGGCTTCACCCTCGACGATGGCACGCAGAGCCCCGTTCCGTCTTCTCCCTTCAACGTGTCTTCCGTGGCAATCACCGAGAAGTTCAATCCCCTTATCGGTTTCAACGCGACGCTGAACAATGATTTGAAGGTCAGTCTGCAGTATACCGACAGCCGCACGCTAAACCTCAACTCGCAGGCGGGGCAGATAGTGGAGACCGGGTCGCGTCAGATCACTATAGGGGCCGGCTATAAGATAGCTAATTTCAATAAGATCATCAAGATCGGAAGCAGACAGGGGGGAGTGAGCAATGATCTCTCGCTTGATGTGGACCTTAACTTTGCAAACAATTCGAGCCTCATACGCAGGATAGAGACCGCATACACGCAGGCTACTCAGGGCACGCGGTCATTCTCCCTCAATTTCATGGCAAGCTACGTTCTCAGCCGACGCATCACTCTGGCGGCCTACTTCGATCATCAGGTCAATACCCCGCTTGTTTCCTCCTCAGCGTTCCCCACCTCCAACAGCAACTTCGGCGTCTCCGTCAATATGTCGCTCGCCCGCTGATGTTCGTCAAAACGCTACAATTTTGTTGAAAAATTGTTAAGGAATATGAAAAATACTCTCATTTTTCTAATTTTAAGGCTTCAAAATTATTAAAAATATGTTTTACAACATATTTCTCAAAAACATTTCATCGTCCGATGCGTTATTATAGATGTAAGCGAATTTGGGAATAGAGTTTCCCGACAATCTTAAGTTAAATGTTTCGGCCTGATGCTTGAAGGCAGAGCGATAGATATCCTTCATAGTTCAGGCGGCCTTCATACCCATTTATGGTGGCTGGAAAACCGAAGCGCCCCGGATTCTCTCCTTGGCCGGCTATCATGACGGCCTGTCCGGGTAAGTCTAACCAAAAATTGTTCTTATGAATTTAAAACACATCAGTGCGGGGATCATCGCAGCGGTTGTCGGCACACTTTGGCTGACATCAGCAGTGTCAACAAAGAATGTCCCGCTTGAGGTAGGCAGACAGGCCCCTGAGATTTCAATCGTAGGAAGCAACGGAGAGTCAGTGCTTATGTCAGATCTGAAAGGAGAAGACGTGATAGTGAATTTCTGGAGCGTAAAGGATGCGGAGAGCCGCATCGAGAATGTCCGCCTTGCAAGAGAAGCCGAGAAATCCGGCGCGAAATACATCGGAATGTGCATAGACGCAGACCGTCAGCTCGCCGAAGAGGTGATGAAAGGCGACGGAGTCTCGACAGACCATCTTTATTTCGCCGACCCTCAGGTCACCGACGAGTACCAGCTCGCCAAAGGAACTCGGACAGTTAAAATCGACCCTTACGGCATAGTAGCCGCCATCGACTGAAGAAAGCATCCCCCTAACGGGATGCTTTTTTCTATAATTCATAATGCTTAATACATAATTCATAATTAGCTACGCATAAGCTAAAGTAAGTGATAATTTCTAATATTTTCAAATTGTATGAACTGAATTGGCACGGTATTTGTTAATAATTTCGAAAAACACTAAATTTAATACTTATGAACTTCAATAATTTCACAATTAAGTCGCAGGAAGTCATCCAGAAA
>JAIDTS010000340.1 GCA_029060585.1 Muribaculaceae bacterium | reverse complement strand
CTGTCGACAAACTTCAAAAGCCCCATGAGCGATCCGTTATGCACTGCATGAGACGGGATGCACAAAGCAGCTCCATTCAGAAGCGTAGTGTAGACTTCCTCCACGAATATATCGAAAGAGCATACCGAATACTGGAGCATCACATCGCCGGGACCGGTATGGAATTCTTCCTCGAATGCCTCGCAATAATTCACGACGGAATGGTTCTCAACGCTCACGCCCTTAGGTTTCCCTGATGTGCCGGAAGTATAGAGTATGTATGCAAGGCCGTTAGGTTCGCTTCGGTCTTCCATATCCTTATCTGTGTGCTTGAGATGCTTGCAGTAATTGTCTTTTATGATGAAATCTACTTCTGCCGTCTGCATCATATAGTCGATACGCTCCTGTGGCAGTGAAGGCTCAGCCGGCACGTAAAATGCGCCGCTTTTAAGCACCGCAAGCATCGCGGCAATTTGCTCTGCACCATGATGCATGACGATTCCAACCGATTTAGGCTTTCGGTCATAGAATTTAGCGCAAATTGCATCCACCATCTCATCAAGATCTCTGAATGAAAGTGTACGGTCTTCCTCTACTATTGCTTTATTATCAGGATATTTCCTTACGATCTCCTTGAAATAGGAGTATATTGTCCTCTTCATAATCTATGTGTCTTTCTATTCAAATTTTAGTTTAAGGTTCAAACGTTTAATAAAATATGTCTAATAATATAAGGCTTCACCTCTCCATCTTGTTCAGATTACCACACTACAACACTACCTTTCAGTCACAAATTCCTCTTTTTTATATCATATTTTTACGTGAAAAATCTTGGAGTGTAACTAATTTTTAGTTACTTTTGTGGAAAATAAAGAAATAGAAATGAATATGAAAATAATAGTTTTAGATGGATATGGGATGAATCCCGGCGACCTTTCATGGGATAGACTCGAATCCCTCGGCGATGTGACTGTATATGACCGCACCGCGCCGTCGGAAACCATAGAGCGCAGTGCCGGTGCGGAAATTATTCTCACCAACAAGACAATCATAGACCGAAATATCATCGAGAAACTTCCGGGTCTCAGGTATATCGGAGTGTTAGCCACCGGCTTTAACGTGGTGGACACCGTGGCGGCCCGAGAAAAGGGAATTATAGTGACAAATATCCCAGCTTACAGCACAGAATCCGTAGCGCAGATGGTGTTTTCTCTTTTGCTTGCCATTACAAACAATGTAGAGCATTACACAGCCGACAACCGCGCAGGCCGCTGGAGCATGAATGCGGATTTCTGCTACTGGGATTCGCCCCTTATGGAGCTTGCAGGAAAGACTTTCGGCATAGTCGGATTCGGGAATATCGGTAGCAAGGTCGCCGGTATAGCCCTTGCATTCGGCATGAAGGTATTGGCCTTGTCGTCAAAACCGGCAGAAGCACTCCCCGCCGGAGTGAGAAAGGGGGAAAACCTTGAAGAACTGCTAAGCGAAAGCGACGTGCTATCGCTCCATTGCCCACTGACAGACTCTACCAGACACCTTATCAATGCTTCCACATTGGCAAAAATGAAACCCACGGCCATATTGATAAACACAGGCCGCGGGCCACTTATAGACGAGAAAGCGCTTGCCGACGCCCTCAACAGCGGGTCGCTTAGAGGAGCCGGCGTGGACGTGCTTTCATGCGAACCGCCGACTATAGACAATCCGCTGCTTTATGCCCGCAATTGCTACACAACACCCCATCTCGGTTGGGCAACTTTAGAGGCGCGTCAACGCCTGATGGACATAGCAGTAGCGAATGTGGCAAATTTCATCGAAGGCACTCCTACAAACGTAGTAAACTAATCGGATCCTAATCGACTTCAGAGTAAGGAGCGTCGGAGTCAAGGTCCTTGTCGGCCATCTTCACCTCCACTTGACGCTCTACATCATGCTTCAGCTGCTCCAGATGGTCACGGTCAAGAACCGGAAGCACCTCGTCGCGATCGTCGAGTGATTCTATCTGAGGAGCCGCCACATACTTAATGTCAACCGTCGGGAATTTTGCCTTCACATAGTCATAGACAGCGTCTTTGATACGCTTGAATTCTTCACTGCTCTCAAACTCTTCGAGACTGCCGTCGAAGGGAACGCTATATCTGTCGGAAGCTCCAAAGCTTACGACATATGCTCTTTCTGCTTTCATAGTACGAAATATTTTTAGTAAGGTTATACTTTTTGTGCTTTCATTATTAAAACGCACTGGCGCTCCGGAGGTTCACTTTCCGGTCAACTCTCGGAGAAACGGAATCAGCTCATCTGCCATCCTTTCGGCCTGACGGGCCGATGGATGCCATGATGCGCCATAGCCGAGCTCTCCTGTCTGCGGCGACATGTCGAACCTATAGACCTGCGAATCTTCCGAAGCAAGCCTGTCGAGTGCAGTCTTGACGTCTGCAAGCGCCTGATCCTGAAGCATTGCACCGGTCAGAAGGACTATCTTCGCCTTTGGATGAATATCTCTTAGATGAGATAGGAAGTCCCGATAGCGCTGCTCATAGAGGGCTATGTCGTAATTATCAAGCGATGTGTCGTTTGTCCCTAAGTTGATGCATATGATCTCGGGATGGAACTTCGAGTGGTCCCATTCATGGTCATGATTGTAAAGCATTGTGTAGTCGTATTCGAGAGGCATGGTTTGGGTGTCCCCTTCCCTGGCACCTCCGTAGTTGCGATAGATACCAATGCCGGAACGTGCCACTACGTTGAAGTCGGCATCAAGCGCACGTGCCGTCTTGTATGCGTAGGTCATGGTATGGTTCTCAGTGTTATATGAGAAGTCATGGTCGGGATTGTCATCCTCGATTCCGTAGCCGCAGGTGATGGAGTTGCCGATGAATTCTATCTTCAGATCGGGCCTGGAAGCAGCGGGCAGAAGCTTGCCGTCGATGACGAATCCCCTGAAACGGGGTTTCAACTCATAACCTTCCAATGCATAGGTGATCCTCACGTCATGTATGGTATCCTTGAGGTTCTCTGCCAGAGTAAGCAGGGAGTCGCTCGGCGTGAAGTTTACGGCGACAGGATCAGCTCCATCTATCTCGACCATAAACTTACCGCTGCCCGGGGATGCCTCCATACCGATTCCCGTGCCCTTGAAACGCAACATGGCAGTCGTGCCCGGAAAAGTGAATTCACCCTCCCCATCTTCATTCCAATAGATACGCCCCATATAGTTGATCTCGGGATTGTCGGCCTTTATTCTATTGTCTTTAGCCGTCTGGCATCCAATGACTACAGTTGCTGTCATGATGGCGGCAAGCATGGCCATTCCTTTCAATGAGAATTCGGAGTATTTCATGATTTATGCTTGGAAGTTATAATTATAGCGCAAATTTACCTAAAACTCCCGATATATCCAAACCCAAACCAATAAAACATATGACAAAAATCTTTGATAAAAAGACTCACATTCCACGAATTTTATTTATATTTGCATCTCAAGTTGACAATAACCATCAAAAACGAATATCATGATACAGGAACTCAAGGAATTCAACCGCAAGTTTGTAGAAGAAAAAGGCTATGAACGTTTTGCCACAAGCAAGTATCCGGATAAGAAAATTGCTATCGTCACCTGCATGGACACACGTCTCGTAGAACTTCTGCCTGCAGCCCTCGGCATCCGCAACGGCGACGTGAAAATAATCAAGAATGCCGGCGCCACGATCACCAATCCCTTTGATTCGACAATGCGATCCATTCTCGTAGCCATCTACGAATTAGGAGTCAACGAGATTATGGTGGTGGGACATACAGGATGCGGCGTGCAGGGGATGAACGCCGACGAGATGCTCCATCTCATGAAAGAGCGAGGAGTGAGCGAGGAACATATCACGCTTATGAAACATTGCGGCATCAATCTCAAGGAGTGGCTACACGGTTTCGACGACACTGACGAGGCTGTCAGGGAAACCGTAGACCTGATCGCCAACCATCCCCTCATGCCTCCGACGGGTGTAAACGTACAGGGCTTCGTGATGGACACCTATACCGGCAAACTCATGGAACTGAAATCCTGATGGCCAAAGACCTTAAAGATATGACTCTTGAAGAACTATGGGAACTTTTTCCCATAGTTCTCACACCGCACAATCCGGATTGGGCAAAATGGGCCATCGAGGAAATGACAGCCCTATCAGCCTTATTGTCAGGTTTCGACAAAAAGATCAGCCATATCGGCAGCACTGCCATTCCCGGCATCATGGCAAAACCCACAGTAGATATTCTCGTAGAGATTCATCCGGAAACAAACCTGGAAGGAATCCGGAATATTATGGAAGCCACAGGATATATATGTATGTCGGCAACCGACACACGGATGAGTTTCAACAAAGGATACACGCCGGAGGGGTATGCCGAGCGGGTATTCCACATCCATTTCCACCAGACAGGAGACAACCGTGAGATAAGTTTCCGCGACTATCTCATCGCCCATCCCGATATTGCCAAGGAATACGAACGTCTCAAACTCAGTCTTCTACCGCAGTTCAAGCATAACCGGGACGCCTATACCGAAGCCAAAACAGACTTCGTCAGCAAAATCAATGCGATGGTGAAATAAACATAAAACCATTGACTGCGTTAATACCATAAAACCACAAAGATGATGAATACCCAAGAAACAAAATCCATTGATTCCGCGAATGCGGAAGGGTCAGTAGAAGAGTCTGTAACGGTGGACAAGCGAGGACGTCTGATCGGAAACGTCTCCATGTTTATCGCAAAGACTTTCTCCGGTCTTAATGAGAATGCCCTGAAATATCTTCTTCCGACTTGGATGAATGCATTCACAGGAGTTGTGCTTCGACTCGGTTTCGGGTCACTATTCTTCTGGATTCTGGGTTGGGTTCGCCCCGACAAGACAGAACAGGTGACGGTGCGCGACCGCCTTTTACTCCTGCTGACGGGTATAATAGCAGTGTTCGGATATATGTATACCCTTTTGATAGGACTTACATATACCACTCCTATATCATCCTCCATCTTTATCGCCCTGCAGGCGACGGTAGTATACATCATCTGCCTGATCCTCCGTACAGACCGTCTGTCGACAGGACGGCTGATCGGCATTTTCTTAGGAATCGGAGGTGCCCTTATATGCATCCTTACCCAGAAACATAGCGAGGTGGCTTCCAATCCTCTTTTAGGCAATATGTTCTGCCTTATGTCTACATTCCTTTTCAGTGCATACCTTGTGATAGAAAAGAAGTTCCTCAAGCGTCTCAGTAACGCCACTGTAAGCAAATACACCTTCTCAGGAGGACTTCTCGCGGGAATCGTGGCAGTACTCATAACCGGGAAATGGTTTGCTCCGGTTCTTACATCTGGAGTTTTCACAACTCCTTTCCTTGTTCTCGCTTTCGTTCTCCTCTTCCCCACCTCTCTTAGCTATCTTCTTACTGATGTAGGACTCAAGAAACTTCCGGCAACTGTGGTAGCTCTTTACTCCAACTGGATTCTTATCGTGGCCGCCATCGTTAGTTACGTTTTGGGACAGGACAAGTTCTCCTGGTGGCAGATTCTTTCCATCATCCTCATCATCGCGAGTGTCTTCCTTGTGGAATCAGCCGAGGCAAAGGACCATAAGGCAACTTCTTCCAAAACCACAACCTTAAAATAATAAGGTAGTGCCTTCGGCCATTGCCATAAGGAATTCTCTGGCTTCATTATTACCCGCATAGTCACTGAAAAATCGCCCCATATAGTCTCAATCCAAAATTTTGATTATCTTTGCAATTGAATCAGTAAATCGGGAAAAATAATCAAAATGGAAGAGAAATGCAATAAGGAAAGACTGCTGAAAAAAGCTGAAGAGGTGCTGGCCCGCTGTGAAGACATCACGATTGCTTCGGTAAATGCCGATGGATATCCACGCCCTGTACAAGTATCAATCATGAAAACTGTTGGCTTCAATGAAGTATGGATGTCGACAGGTGCGGACTCTGTCAAGACAATCGAATTCCGAACAAATCCCAAGGCTGGCCTATGCTATTCAAGCAAGGGCGACAGCGTGGCGATGAGAGGAACGGTGGAAATAGTTACCAACGATGAACTGCGCAAGGAAATGTGGAAAGACTGGATGATATATCATTTCACAGAAGGCCCGACAGACCCCAACTACGTGCTTCTACACTTTGTAGGAAAAGACGCCACAATCTGGATTGAAAACGAGTTCGCCCACCTGACACTCTAAGGCTACACTGCAATACCGGGGATAATGGGAAAGAGTACAGTGGCTGTAAAAAATGCTCTGTATGGAAAATATTTTTATACTAAAGTGTTGTTTGTAAAGAGCATTTTTCTTATTTCATAGATGAAAATCATTAAGCCGAGGGAGGAACTGCGTAAGTATGTTCGATACTATTGGGTGCTGGAGAGCGACGAGCCTTTCAGTGTCCCTACCTTTCCTATCGGCTGCCCTCAGCTCATATTTCATCGGGGAAAGCCTCTCTTTATTCCTGAACTCGAGAAAAGTCAAGATAACTTTACCATAAGTGGACAGGTCAACTTCCCTTCCCATCTAAAGACCGACGGCAAACTGGATATGATAGTCGCTGTCTTTTATCCTCACACCATCAGTCTTTTCATCGACACCCCACCGTCAGCTTTCTACAACCAGGAAATATCCGGATATGACATCGGAAACCGACAGCTCAACGAAATCGCCAATAAAATACTCTATTGCGAAAGCGCCTTAGTCGGAGTGCGGTTTCTTGAGGACTGGCTAATGACGAGGCTCAGGCATTCTCTTAACATCGAACGAATCGGATATTCGCTCGAAACACTTCTCCTTAATCCATCGATCACAATTACAGCACTTGCCGATACGGCTTGCCTCAGTAAGAAACAATACGAACGAATATTTCGGGTATACATCGGAATGAATCCCAAGGAATACGCACGCGTCGTAAGATTTCAGAAATCCATGCATATGATGCAGCAAGGCAATATCAACTATGCCGACATTGCAGTAGCCTCCGGATACTCCGACCAGTCTCACTTCATCCGTGAATTTAAATCCATGACCGGACATACACCCAAATCGCTTTTGAACATCTGTCAGCCACACTCCGACCTCTTCACCAATCCGGTATAACCATTTCCAGCAATTAAAATTAATCATTAATCATTGATAATTAATCATTGGTTAAGAATGTCTCCTTTCTTCTATCATGAAACGGCATAGATGCGTAACTTTGCATCAAAAAAAGACATGATGCAGGAAGTAAATCCGGCGGAGACCACGCGGGCCTACGCATTTGAGATGTGGATGAAGGCTCCGATGCCTATGGTGACATTGTTCAGGACTTTAGATGTGTCCAATATCAGGAGAAACAGCAAACGAAGCAAGCTTAAATTCAACATGCTTATGTGTTGGTGTATCGGTAAGGCGGCATCACAGATAAAGGAATTCTACACACTGCCTGTCGGCGACAGGTTGTTTAGATATGATTCCATAGCGGTCAACACCATCGTAGCCAACAGTCAGGGAGAAATCAGCTCATGTGATATTCCATTTTCTGACGATATCCATGAATTCAACAGGCAATATCTCCGCCTTACAAGGGAGGCAGCCGAAACTTGCCGCAATCATAACATAAGAGAAAGTATGGTGATCGGCACATCGGCATTAGCAGGCTATGAAATAGACGGAGCCGTAGGAATGTATAGCGGTATTTTCAATAATCCCTTCCTCATCTGGGGCCGTTACCACGGGGCATGGCTTAAGACCTACCTCAAGATCTCCTTCCAGTTCCACCATACCCAGATGGACGGTGCCCACGCCGCCCGCTTCCTCGAACTTCTACAACAGGAAATTAAAAATCTCAACACATAACCTGACAAATCTTTTTCTATGAGCCATACCACCAAACTTAACAATTCCACATGGAGTTTTTCAGCCTCAAACAGCCCCCCAACGCATTAAAGAGAATTAAGGCTAATATCCGTTCTTTCAG
>JAIDTS010000034.1 GCA_029060585.1 Muribaculaceae bacterium | reverse complement strand
AGGCGTATATGGCCGGCGATTGGCGCGGAGATGAATCAATAGCCAATCTTCTCGATGAGAAACTGGCAAACGGCTCAGAAGATCTGACGGCAGAAGAGAAAGCTGAATTCAAGGAAGACATCGCGAAATGGCGAAACCGTGCCAAGTCGATGAAAGAGGAATCAGACGCCGAAGAGGGGGATCCATCACTTGAGGAAGACTGATTTGGATAATCAGGAGATTTTCGCTAATTTTGCACCATGGAATATACTGTGCATACACTTCACAACGGCCTTCGGGTGGCGATATGCCATACCGACGCCAAAGTGGCCTACATCGGAGTGGTGGTGGGCAGCGGAAGCCGTGACGAGGCGGCTGACCGCCACGGGCTCGCACATTTCGTGGAGCATACCATCTTCAAGGGCACCTGGAAACGGAAATCCTCCGCCATATCCTCCCGTATGGAAGCGGTAGGGGGCGAACTCAATGCAAGCACGTCGAAGGAGTCTACAATCATATATACAAGCGCCCCGGCCGGATACTCCGACCGGGCCATCGAACTCTTAGCCGACATCATCGCCAATTCCCTATTCCCCCAGGCAGAGATCGAGACTGAGCGCGAAGTCGTGGTAGAGGAGATAAAGTCATACCTCGACACGCCGTCGGAAAACGTCTATGACGAATATGAGGAGCGGATCTTCAAGGGAAACGCCCTCGCCCACAACATACTTGGCACTCCGGAGAGCGTGCGCTCGCTGACGGGAAGGGAATGCCGCCAGTTTCTCGACCTCAACTATACTCCGGGCAACATGACGGTATACATCTCCGGCCCCGATAATCCAGAAAAGATCATCAGGCGGGTGGAGAAGCATTTCGGGCTCCTCAACTTTCCTTTCCGGCGTCCGGCAAGGGAAATACCTGCAGAGCTGCCACCCTTCGACGAGGTGATAGACAATGACGGTTTTCAGGCTCACACCATCTACGGAGCCCGCACTTTCGGCCGTGATGATCCCCGGCGACATGCGCTATATCTGCTGAACAACTACCTCGGAGGTCCCTGCATGAGCAGCCGACTCAACAGCGAGCTTAGGGAGAAGAGAGGTCTGGTGTATACAGTAGACAGTTTCTGCTCGATGTTCAGCGATTCCGGACTATGGAGCGTCTATATCGGAAGCGACAAGGGGAGCGTGAAGAAATGCCTCTCGATAGTAAGGCGCGAGCTCGACCGTCTGGCTCAGACCTCGATGACCGGGCGCCAGCTCGAGAAGATAAAGACGCAATACTGCGGCCAGCTTCTCGTAAGCACCGACAACAGGGAGAATATGGCGATCAATATGGGAAAGAGCCTCCTCTTCCGTGGAGAGATCCGGGATACCGAATACCTGGCGGAGAGAATCCGCGCCGTCACGGCGGATCAACTGCGCGAGGTGGCGGAATTGCTGAACGCCGAGCGCTGCTCACGACTCACGTTGTTATGAAAATAGATAAGATTGATTTAGGAGAGCGTCCCGTGATGCTCGCTCCGATGGAAGACGTCACCGACCCTTCGTTCAGGCTCATATGCCGTGAGCAGGGAGCGGCTATGGTCTATACGGAATTCGTGTCGGCCGAAGCCCTTGTGCGCAACATCAACTCCACTACCCGGAAGCTTACGATCGACGACCGCGAACGACCCGTGGCCATACAGATCTACGGACGCGAGCCGGAGGCCATGGTTGAGGCCGCGAGGATGGTGGAGCAGGCACGCCCGGACATACTCGACATCAACTTCGGATGCCCGGTGAAGAAGGTTGCCGCCAAGGGGGCGGGAGCCGGAATGCTGCGCAACCCGGAGAAAATGCTTGCCATCACGAAGGCCGTGGTGGAGGCTGTGGATATTCCCGTGACGGTCAAGACTCGTCTGGGATGGGACTGCGAAAACAAGATCATCACCGACCTCGCTCCACGCCTGCAGGACTGCGGCATTAAGGCACTTACAATCCACGGACGCACACGCTCCCAGATGTATACGGGCGATGCCGACTGGACACTTATCGGAGAAGTCAAGGCAGACCCTCGCATCGAGATTCCGATCATCGGAAACGGCGACATCAAGACCCCGGAGCAGGCTCGGCACGCCTTCGACACCTATGGGGTGGACGGGGTTATGATAGGAAGAGCCAGTTTCGGAGCTCCATGGATCTTCAGGGAGGTGAAAGAATACCTTCAGAACGGCTCTATACCCGACATAACTGACGAGGAGAAGTTTGCGCTCCTCAGGAGACAGATACGCGAGTCAATCGACCGCATCGACGAGTATAGGGGAATCCTACACGTAAGGCGGCATTTAGCCTCCACTCCCCTTCTGAAGGGAATTCCCGACTTCAGGGAGACTCGCATCAGGCTGCTTAGGGCTGAGACCGAAAGGGAACTGGAGGATATCCTGCAGGAGATAGAGGAGCGTTTTTTTAAGTATAGAGTATGAAGTATGGAGTATTAAGTATAAAGTATTAGGTAAGAGATGAAGATAAGAATTCTTATGATTATGGCAGTGCTGATGACGGCGTTGCAATTGAATGCGAAACAGTTTACACTGCCTTTAGAGCAGTTCAGTAAGATTTCAGTAGACGATAACGTCAATGTGGTCTATGTCGGGGCCGACGGATCACCGAGCCGTGTGGTTTATGAGGGCGACTCTAAATACGCCAGGGCCTTCATCATCACGCAGAAAGGATATAAGCTCCGCATCCAGGTGGAGACCCAGTTTGTCGACGACCCGGAGCTGCCGACCCTCTACGTATACTCCGACTTCCTGGAAAACGCATCGCTGTCGGCCGAGTCGACGCTGACCCTGAAGTCGGTAGCACCCGGAAGCAATCTCGATATGTCGGTGATGGGCAATGGGTCGATCATAGCGGAGAATATCAGGGCTACTAAGGTAGGTGCCTCCATAAAGTCGGGCAACGGCACCATCTCCATCTCCGGCCATTGCCAGACAGCAGGCTTCAATATGCTCGGCAACGGCACTATCCAGGCAGACCGTCTGGAGGCTACTACGGTCAGCTGCAAGATTCTGGGACAGGGCTCGATCGGATGCTGGCCTTCCGAGGAGCTTAAGGTGATTGGTATAGGCAATACGAAGATCTACTATAAGGGAAAGCCCAAGATTTCGAAAAAGGGGGGAGGAAAACTGTTTCCGCTTGAAAGCGACTGATGAGTGAATTGAAGGAAAGGACTGCGGGTACGCTGAAGTGGAACACGATCGACCGTGTGGCCACGCAGGTGCTCTACGGACTCAGCGGCATAGTGCTCGCCAACCTGCTGAGCAAGGAGGATTTCGGCCTTGTCGGAGTCCTCGCTGTGTTTCAGGCGTTCGCTATCCTTTTCGTAGATTCCGGATTTGGATCCGCGCTCCTGCAGAAGAAGAATCCTGACGAGGATGACTACAGCACGGTCTTCTGGTTCAACCTCGCCGTCAGCGTAGCCGTCTATGGCCTGCTCTACGTCTGCGCACCCCTGATAGCCCGCTTTTTCGGAGCTCCCGAGCTGACCGCGCTGAGCCGCGTGATGTTTCTGACGTTCGTCCTTACGGGACTCGGGATAGTGCAGACCAACAGGCTCATGAAGCGTATGGACGTAAAACAGATAGCCATAGCCGACCTCTTCGCCCTCTCGGTCTCGGCCTGCCTCGGAATAGCCCTGGCCATAGCAGGCTTCGGGGCATGGGCCATAGTTTGGCAATCGGTAGCTCTGGCAGCGCTCAAGAGTGGATGGTTATGGATGAAGGGACACTGGACACCACGCGCCGTATTCTCCAGACGCTCGCTCCGCGACATTCGCCATATCGGGCTGAGCGTATTCATCTCGCAGTTTTTCAACACCCTCTTCCTGAACATCTACCAATTCGTGATCGGCAAATGGTATTCGCTTACCCAACTGGCCAACTACACCCAGGCCGACAAATGGAGCAAGATGGGAAGCGCGTCGCTCTCGCAGATATTCACCTCTTCGTTCGTTCCACTTCTTGCCGGGGTACAGGACGACATAGTAACGTTTCACCGCTATATGAAGCGTGTAGACCGCTTCACAGCGATGCTCGCCTTCCCGGCCCTCACTATAC
>JAIDTS010000339.1 GCA_029060585.1 Muribaculaceae bacterium | reverse complement strand
TGGCGGCTCTTGGTTCTGATCTCAATATCAATTTTGCCCATGTGGCTTAGTATAATTTAATTTTTACGACTTACTTATTTTCAATATCTTGTCATAGACAATAGAATAATTCATTTTGATAATTATGCTATGAATGGGTATGTTGGAATTGAAAATATTAAACCTGTTCAAAATATTACCAAGACATCAGATGGATATCTCATAAGAACCGAAATTGAAGCTAAGTTGTATGGAGAGAAATTTAAAAGCTTATATGATATTGAAATGAAGGGCTTAGCAGGTCCGGATGAGATAATTGACAATAGCTCTTATAATTCAATTGAAAATAATGATCGGGACGAATTGGATATGTTGGTTTCCCAAAGTGTAGATACCCGGAGTAGCTCATCTACAAAAAAAGTCATGAGAAAAGATGGCAAATCCGTTTCCATAGACCGGAGTCTACCACATTCCTTGAGATCGCTTAATAAAACAAGAACCATAAACTCATTAGACAGATGAAAATAAAAATAATCCTCAGTTTATTGCTGTTTTGTATTCTTAATAATGCTAATGGAGAAGAAATCAAAATCGCTTATAACGAGGATACCGATCAGCCCTATTTTATTACATATCGTACGCTTGAAGACAAGCCTGGAACAGTAGAAATTTCAGATATTCTTTTTTCGAATGGATTAGTAGGTGAAGATGCTTACTATACAGTTGATGTTGTTGATATTCCGGAAACCATCGAGATCGAGACTCAGAAATATACTGTGACAACCATCAATACCGAAAACGGTTGGGGAACGGATTATAGTGGACCGAAGAGGATTATATTCCCATCAACGATACAATGGATTAAATCCGGAATACATTCGGAAAAATTGGAAGAAGTTATATTCAATGACTCTCCTATCCAGGAAATGAGCTATGAAGGTTTTGAATATTGCTTTAATCTAAAATCCATATCATTTGGCAATGCTTTCAAGGCCAAGTCAATAGGAAGATTCAGTGATTGCAGGAATCTTACCGAAATAAGGATTCCTGACTCTATTCAGGAAATTCCGTGGGGATGTTTCTCTTCCTGTTCTTCTTTAAAAAAGGTTGCAGTTCCCTATTCAATCACAAAGATAGAGGGAGTTGCTTTTCTTGATTGCACATCTTTGGAAAATATAGAATTCTACGGAGATAAGGTATGTGAATGTATTTTTGTGGATAATGAGGCCTTCAAAAATTGTATGTCGCTTAGAGAAATATCCTTACCTTCATTGTCAACAATCGGGCATGCCGCTTTCGCTAACTGTAATAACCTTGCCTCCGTAACAATGAATACTAAGAAGGATGGCGAAATCATGATAGGAGAACACGCATTTGAAAATTGCCAAAATCTTATTGATCTTCAGTACGAGTCAACATCGTTGAAGTTGATTGGAGAGGCTGCTTTCAACAACTGCTCATCACTAAAGACTATCACGATTCCATCGAATTGTGAAAATATTGGTTCAAGGGCGTTTAGCGGATGTAGTTCTCTTGAAAAATTCTATGTTATAGGTGATGAGGGTGCATATTCCGACATTGACGGAGTGCTAGTAAATTATGGGCAGCAACTGTTGGCCTATCCGGCCGGAAGTAAAAAAGATTCCTACACAATGCCTGAGACTATAACTACAATAGCCAATGGTGCATTTGAGGGTGCAATCCATCTCTCCAATATCAGTCTTAATGAGAACATAACAGACATTGGTGTCATGGCCTTCCGTGATTGCAAGTCTCTCAAACAAGTGAAAATGCCAGAAGGTCTCAATCACATTCCCTCGGGCACTTTTATGGGTTGCACTGCGCTTGAAGACGTGATTATTCCAGACAACTATATCTATATCGGCAAATCTTCGTTTCAAGACTGCTCGTCGATCAAGGATGTGAAACTTCCCGTTGAACTAAAGGTTTTGGGAGAGAGTGCCTTTATTACTGCACAAATATAAAGGAAATTCATCTTTCGGAAAATGTTAAAGCAATCAGAACCAATACTTTCCGAAACTGTGAGGCTTTGGAATCTATAAATCTCCCGGCAAGTCTCGATACAATCCATTCGGCTGCACTTCAAGGATGCAAAGCTTTGAAGAGCATCGACCTTCCGAAGTCGCTGAAGGATCTTGAAGAACGCGCTTTCAAGGGCTGCGAGTCGCTGACAACACTTGTGGTGCCCGATGCTGTGACGGCAATAGGTACTAACGCATTCGAGGATTGCTCCTCCCTGAAGGAAGTTACGGTCGGCAATGGCGTCAAGGAGATAGGACAATGGGCCTTCTATGACTGCACGGCGATGGAGAAACTTACGCTTGGAAGCTCGCTTGAGACTATCGGAGCCGAGGCTTTCGACGGGGATGTCAACATCCGTGAGATAACCTGTCTATCGGTCACTCCTCCTTCATTCCCCGGCGGTTTTCCGGATGAGGTTTTGGAAAACGCTACAGTGACAGTTCCGGAAGGAAGCGAGGAGGCCTATAACTCCGATCCCGAATGGGATCCGATGGTAGAAGGAGAAGTACAGAAAGCGGAGAGCATTCTTCTCAATTACACTGAAATCGAATTGCAGTTGAATGAGAGTGTGACGCTGACAGCGGAGGTGCTCCCGGCGGATGCCGTCAATAAGGAAGTGACCTGGACTTCAGACGACTATTATGTGGCAAAGGTAGATGAAAACGGAAACGTGACGGCAAAAGGTTACGGTGATGCAGTGATCACTGCTTCCTGTGGCGACGTGAAGGCTGAGTGCATTGTGAAAGTAAGGGATGCGGACGGTATTGATTCAGTGTTGTCGGGCTCTGAAAAGACAATCGATGTTTTTGACACCAACGGCATACTGCTGCTGAAAGGAGTGAGAAAAGACGCACTTGACACTCTGACACCTGGGCTATATATCCTGAGAAGAGGAGACAGGATGCAGAAACTTGTCGTCAGATAAAAAAAAGGCTACAAGGCGGACGCACGAGCCGTGCGTCCCTACTTTACGATTGTCAAATATTTATGAAGTATTGAAAAGCCCTTGACCGGTGA
>JAIDTS010000338.1 GCA_029060585.1 Muribaculaceae bacterium | reverse complement strand
AAAATCAGGGAGATATTGGGAAAAGAGTTGCACACCGGAGAAATCTACGAAGGAAACGACTATATTGGCGTTGTCACCGGCCTTGCATGGACAGCCGCAGGCGGAGAGATATTATTCATCGAATCCTCTCTATCTAAAGGCAAAGGAGAGAAACTTACCCTCACCGGAAATCTCGGCGACGTCATGAAGGAGTCGGCTACTATAGCGCTCCAATATATAAGGGCGCATGCCGAAGAATACGGAATTGACGAGAAGATGTTTACCGACTACAACGTGCATATCCACGTGCCTGAAGGAGCGATTCCGAAAGACGGACCATCAGCGGGCATCACTATGGTGACTTCTCTCGTATCGGCTTTTACCGGCAGAAAGGTTCGCGAGAAAACAGCAATGACCGGGGAGATGACACTCAGGGGCAAAGTGCTTCCCGTAGGAGGAATCAAAGAGAAGATACTTGCGGCCAAACGTGCCGGCATCTCGGATATTGTACTGTCTTCAGAAAACGCAAGAGACATCGAAGAGATAGAACCGATGTATCTTGAAGGTGTTAAATTCCATTATGTCAATAACATATCGGAGGTAATAGACTTCGCGGTATTACCATTGCAAAGCATTCATTAACATTACGCTAAGTTTTTTTAACTATATTATCGTGGTTCCAATTTGGAAACACGATAATTTTTTTGTAACTTTGCACAATAAAATAAGAAAAACAACGTATACATAAATTTTAACAAGACCGCCTATCGAAAGAAATATACTTAACGTATTAATCAGCAAGACAATGGCAAACTATGGAAGCATGACCGATGAGCAATTGGTCAGAGCTTACGCTGACGGCAACAACGAGGCATTCGACTCCCTGCTCAAGCGTCATCAGGAAAAGACATTCAACTATATCCTTCGAGTCGTAAAGAACGAGGATGTAGCGAACGACATATTTCAGGAGACCTTCGTGAAGGCAATCCTGACCATCAAGCAGGGCCGTTATACAGAAAACGGAAAGTTTCCGGCATGGATCTCAAGGATCGCCCACAACCTAATCATTGACTATTATCGTCAAGAGAAATCAGAAAACATGCAGAGCACAGACATCGAGGATGTCGACATCCTGAATAAGAAGGAACTCTGCGAAGGCACGATCGAAGACCATATCATTTCGGAACAGATCCGCGACGACGTGAAGATGCTCGTCACTCAGTTGCCCGACCTCCAGCGTGAAGTACTGACCATGCGCTACTACAAGAATCTGTCGTTCAAGGAAATCGCAGAAAAGACTGGTGTCAGTATCAACACCGCACTCGGAAGGATGCGCTATGCCATCATCAATCTTCGCCGGATAGCGGCAGAGAAGGATGTAGCACTGACGCTATGACCCCACTAATATCCTAAAGCATATAATCAGGCGCATCCGCAATCCGCAGATGCGTCTGATTTTTCAGGCCCCATTATTTTGATATGAGGTCATTTTCAAACATTCAGGTATGCTTGCGCGTTATAACACCAGAAATAACCAATGTAATAAAGAATCAATATTATGAAAACATTCGACAAAGTCATCAAGGAATCTAAACCGACCCTCGTGGTCTTCATGCATCCGGGCAATCAGGATGCGGTCGAGATAAAATATCTTCTTAAGGAAGTAGACGCTAAATTTGCAGGCAAAGCCAACACCGCACGCGTGGACGACACCCACGGACAGCTCAAGATGGAATACCGCCTCAACGAATATCCTACCTATATCCTTTTCAAGGAAGGACAGGAACTGATGCGCGAGAGCGGCAAAAAGACTGAAGCAGAGCTTGAGGAGATGATTCAGAGAGCCCTATAAACTCTTATTTTAGATCTAAAATGATTTCATGTATATTAAGTCTGCATTCCTACGTGATTGCAGACTTATTTTTTATTATGGTTTCTACAATATGAAAGGTATTGCATGCGTTAAGTAAATGTAATTATTAACACATCATGCCTATGACAAACGGTTCTACTACTATTTTGTCATCATCATCAAGTCAGCAATCTATGAAATCACCCCGCAGAACCACAATTGAAATGATCCGCCAGTTCGCGCGGACATGCATCTCACTCAAAGATATGAACTTTGATGTCATGATGGCCAACTGAAACAAAAGCACTCCCATTCGGGGGTGCTTTTATTTTTATCTTCTCTTAAGATGCCGTATCTTAAACAAAATCATTTACGTTTCTTCATTCGGACCACATTCTCAACATGGTGTGTATGGGGGAACATATCGACGGGCTGAACGTCAGTGACCTCATAGAATTCATCCATCAATGCGAGGTCTCTCGCCTGCGTGGCAGGATTGCAGCTGACGTAGACTATAGTCTCGGGTGCGGCATTGAGAATCACTTTGACCACATCCTCATGCATTCCGGCTCTCGGAGGGTCGATGATCATTATGTCCGGCACTCCGTGCTTGGCTACGAATTCATCCGTGAGGATATCTTTCATATCGCCCGCATAGAAAAGTGTGTTATCAAGTCCGTTCACTTCAGCGTTGAGTTTTGCATCCTCAATAGCCGCCTCCACATACTCGATTCCCACAACCTTCCGTGCACCACGAGCTACGAAATTGGCAATTGTTCCGGTACCCGTATACAGATCGTAGACAAGCGGTTTGCTATCTTCCTTCTGATAACCGTAACGTGCGGCCTCATCTTCAGAAAGTTCCTCCCGAGGTGCTATACCTGCAAACTTTCTGGCTACCTTGTAAAGCTCGTAAGCCTGCAGCGAGTTTGTCTGATAGAAAGACTTGGCATTGACCCTGAATTTCAGTCCCTCCATCTCTTCCTCAATGTAATCCGGACCTTTCCAGGCAACAATCTTCTGATCAGAGATTGTATCGTTGAGCTTTAGGTTGACCACATATAGTAGAGATGTAATCTCCGGGAAGGTTTCTTGCAGATAATCCATCACAAGTTTTATCTTCTCCGGATCATCCTCACCGAACTGAATGCACACCATGCACTGCCCGGTTGAGGCAATGCGTATCATCAGCGTACGGAGTAGACCGCGGTTTTCCTTTATGTTATAGAAAGAGAGAGCGTTTTCCTCTGCAAAGGCATAAAGGCCATTACGAATGCGGTCGCCGAGCTCCGACTGCAGGAAACACTCATCTATATGAAGTACCTTATCGAAAGCTCCCGGAATATGGAAACCAAGGGCGTCGGGAGAATCATCAAATACCTTTCCGCTCTTTACGTCTTCCCATGTGCGCCATTTCTTATCAGAGAATGTATACTCCATCTTGTTGCGATAGCGCCATACCTCCTTGCTTCCCAGAGCTGGAGCAACTTCAGGAAGGGCAATCTTCCCTATCCTGGTCAGCGCGTCAACAACGGTCTGACGCTTGCTTACAAGCTGTATATCATAAGGTATATGCTGCCACTTGCATCCTCCGCAAATTCCAAAATGACGGCACTTGGGCTCCACA
>JAIDTS010000337.1 GCA_029060585.1 Muribaculaceae bacterium | reverse complement strand
GGCCGTCGCCCAGCTCAATGGTTTTCTTGATTGGCTGTGGTTTCATTCTTGCTTAAGTTCTTTCTTGTTTTTCGTTTACTTTGTCGCTTTTCTACGGCAGAAAAGGCATCGGGCCGCATAGCCGCTCGATGCCTTTCTGCGTTTGGAATGCAAAGATAATACAAATTATCGGATTTTCCTAATTTTTAGCAAGTTTTTTGTCATTTTGCACATTGCCGTCACCCCCTTTAGGTACCTGCTGGGGTGCGGGCTTCTCTCCGCCTCTTGGATGCGCCGCGTCGTAGGCACGTCGGATGTCGGAAAAGGTAAGGTGGGTGTAGATCTGCGTCGACTGGAGCGAAGAGTGCCCGAGGAGTTCCTTCACGGAGTTGATTTCAGCTCCGCTGTTGAGCAGAGACGTCGCGAAGGTGTGCCGCAATGAGTGCGGACTCTTATGTGTCGCTCCGGTGTCCTGAAGCAGCCGGTGGACTATCTCGTAGATGGCACGCCCCGTAAGTTTACCTCGCTTCGAGCAGATTAGGGGAGCAGGGGAGGGGAAAGAATAGAGACCGTCACGTATGGTCTGCCATTCTCGTATCTCTTCCAGCAACTCATCGGCCACCGGAATGATGCGGGTCTTGTCGCGCTTGCCGTGCACCCGGATTTCCTTCTGGTGGAAGTCGATGTCGGCGTCGGTGATTTTAGAGAGTTCGTCGCGGCGTATTCCGCATGAGTATAGGATGCTTATAATCAGTTTGTTGCGGATATTGAGGGCAGGGTCTCCGCCTAAGACCGGAGCATCGAGGAGTTCCTCCATTTCCTGCTCTCTGACGAATTCGGGGAGTTTTCGCCCGATCTTGGCGAGCTGTACCTCAGCGGCGGGATTTGTCGTGATGGTTCCTTGTTTCTGTAGCCATCGGAAGAAAGCTCTGGCAGCCTGGGTCTTACGGCGCAGACTGCGCGGTGAAAGTCCGTTGCGCGCCATGTCGGCCAGCCATGCTCGCACGTCGGTGGTCGACACTTCTGCTGCGTCTTCCATCTCTTCGTCTCGTCCGAGGAAGGCCGCAAGTTCCTTCAGGTCGCGGCCGTAGGCTTCGGCGGTCAGCCTGCTCCTGTTGAGCTCCAGTTCCAGATATGAGAGAAACTCACTTACCATTCTGTCAATTCACAATGCATAATGCATAATTCATAATTATTTCCAATCTATATTGTGATGTCCTGACTCATCAGGTATTGTCTGCATGTGGCCGGCAAGGTAATTGTGCATTATGCATTATGCATTATGCATTAAAAAAGAGTTGTTTCTAATAAGAACAACTCTTTTTATATAAAGTATCGTAGTGTAGGCAGGTCGATTACTCCTCGTTCTGACGCAGCTGCTGCACGTAGATAGCCTTGATCATTTTCTTGCGGTTAGTGACCGACGGCTTCTCGAATGCCTGACGGCTGCGGAGTTCTTTTACGATTCCTGTGCGCTCGAATTTGCGCTTGAATTTCTTGAGGGCTTTCTCGATGTTCTCGCCTTCTTTTACGGGTACGATAATCATGCTTTTGTTTTCTTGTTTTATTGGTTTGTATTTATTTTCTTGGTTGTAATCGGAAAGTGCGATACGTGCACATTCCTTTTGCGGTTGCAAAATTACTCATAATCCGCAACCTGACAAAATTTTTCGGCTAAAAAATTGAATCTTTTCTGTTTTTTCAGTCGTCTACAACCTCCTTCCGCATGATTTTTTATTGATGATGATGTTTATTATCGCTTTGTGTGTGCAAAATTATAAAAATTTCCCGACATGGCAAAATATTTATCCTCATTACATCGCAAATAGCGTTCCGCTATCTCTTTTTCCCATTCCCGAATACGGCATCAATCACCATCTTGCCGATCTTGCGCTCTATTCCTGCCTTAGTGGTGGGAATCCCTGTCTTGCGTGTAAACTCTCGTTTTGCCTTGGTTACACCCAAAGCCCTCTTCCATGAGAAGCTTAATCCCGGTATCTTCATATTAATTCATAATGCGTAATTCATAAATCATGATTCACTCACTGGTCGACGAGCATCCGGGTCGATTCAAGTATCGGCAGGTTTGACTCCGTAGGCACGTAGATTACAGTCTTGTTGTTGAGGTCGTTCTGCTGGCGCACCCATAGATACTGTATATAGGTGGGTGTGATGCTGCCGTTCTCTATGCGAATCGCCTCGGCTGCACCTTTTGCACGCTCTATCTCAGCCTGTGCGTTAAGTTTCTCAGCCTCGAGGTTGGCCTTTGCTTCTTCGATCTTGATCTTTCTGTTCTGTTCGGCCTTGGCGAACTCGGCCTTTCCTTCCATCTCCTGGCTCCATACGTTATACCACGGGCGAATGAAGGCCATGGCCACTATTACGACTATGATGCCGGCTACGCCCCAAAGGGCTTTCTTGATGAGGTCCGGCGCGATGTTGCTGTGATTGTTTGAATACATTGCTATAAAGATTTTAAGAGATTATGACATTTGAGGAGATTTTTAATTGATATTGCAAATATACAATATTAAATTCAATAAGCCAACAATCTGCAACGTTTCAAGCAATCCGGGCATTTATTGGCGTGTTTTCCCTGCAATGTTTCAGTTCATGTTTCTTTGAGCTGAAGCCACTGCGTCATAATTAAAGAATCAGGCAACAGCCTCCATCCTCTCGTGGATGATGCAGAGGCAGCGCTTCTTAAGGGTGATGACGCTGCGCGCTCCGCTATAGCCCATCAGCTCCGCTATCTCTTCCGCCGACTTTCCCTTTAGATAATAGAGGACGAGTATCTGACGCTGCTTCTCGGGCAATGCCTCCAGTTCTGTCATCATCAGCTCTATTCTCTCAAGGTGTTCCATATTCCGGATATCTTCCTCCATTTCACGAAGGCGGACTTTATTGAACTCCCCGTCATACACCTCCTCGTCGTCTATCACCTGCATCTCCGCTCGGCGAGTCACGAGCTTGCATGCCCGTTTCCATCCAAGATTGAAGATGTAAGATTTCCAGTTTCTCACCAGCTCCGTGCGGCCGCGACGCACGTTGTCGATCACATCGATCCACACCTCGTTGTAGATGTCGGTGATCTCATCGCCGTTCAGCTGGAAACTGCGGCGGATGAAGTTGATGAAGGCCTGGCGGTCGGAGTCAAAGTGTGCCTGAGCAAGCTGCATGATGAAGTTTTCCATAATAAAGATTTTATATGATAAGTTTTTTATTTGAATATTTATTAGTGTCAAATTTACGCTTAGATTATTTGTGTTTTTATAACAATATTTAATG
>JAIDTS010000336.1 GCA_029060585.1 Muribaculaceae bacterium | reverse complement strand
TACGCTCTCTACTAAAGTGAGATATGCTCTGACCAATACCAATCAGATCAGCAATACAGTTCGTAATGTGGAGTTTACTGAGAATATCGAGCAGTCAAGCAAACCGCAGCACTTCAGCTGGGCGTTGAAGAGCGATTTCTCACAATATTATAGGATGGTTGGCGAGCTCTCTATGCCCAAACTGAATTCTCCTTACCACCACGATGACCAGACTCTTTACCGTACCTATTGGTGTAAGGATCCCAACTACAAGGAAAGTATGGGAGATCAGAAACATGTTGTAGAAAACGTGAACGAATTGGTGGATATAGAGAATCCCCTTTACTGCAAGGAAAACACCTTCACTGTGGCAAACCAGAATTATGGCAACACTACATTGGCACTTTTTGAGGTGACGTTCACTCTGACCAAAGACGGTCAGCCTTATGGTGACGGTAACCTTTATATCAAGGGAGGTGACAATTCAAAGATTTATACAAGTGCTACAGATGCCGCTTCTGACGAGATCACACGTATCAAAAAAAATGATAAGATTCTTAGCGCCCTTACCAAAGCTATGGAGGCATCTGGAATGACAAATACAACCATTGAGAATGCAACGCAGTATCTTGATTTCGGATTCGGATATGAAGATAATATCTATCTCCTTCTGACATCGATTTCATTGAAGGCCGAAGGCGGATTTAACGCTGCCGGAGTAGCAAAATTCAAGGAAATCATTGGTGAAGCGAACGATCCGCATTCAACCCAATACGAGGTGCTCGGTGCAGTGAACGCAATCAATGAAATTCAGAGGTTTGAGGGAGGCAAGAGCTATTACCTCATTCCTATCAAGCACTTCGGTGACGAATACTGCCCATGGACCGAGACTACCGGCGTTACGACGGAAGCCGTCTACAATGGCAACAAGACATTTGGAGATGATGAAGCTCATGCCCGCAACTACCTCGGCCGTTACGGTATGGTCCGCAACAACTGGTATGCCCTCTCTCTCAATAGTGTCAAGGCCCTCGGATCTCCGAAGATACCCGACATAACACTCAATCTCTCTGATGATAACAAGGAAGAGAAGAGTTATATTGGCGTAGAGATCCATATTCTTTCCTGGGCTAAGAGAACCCAGTCTGTTGAATTCTAAATCGACCCCGTAGGGAGGGAGAGTTCCGGCTCTCCTTCCCGAAGACGGAGCCCCGCAAGGCTATACTTCCTCCGGGGGAGAGCTCCGGCTCTCCCCTCCACAAAAACAAGTTTGTCTCCAGCATAAGCCGCTTGCGGCTTAATTCCCGCAGCTGACAGGTCTTAAGACTAAAGACCCAAGCCTTAAGACTTAAGACTGAAGACTAAAGACTAATAATGCATTATGAATTATATTAAGCAACATCTATTATCACTAACCATCCTTTTCCTAATGGGGATGGCGGCCTCGTCTTGCTCCATGGTGGAAGAAGACCGCTCGGACTGCCCCACCGGACTGTTTATCCGTTTCGTTTACGACTACAATACACAACGCGCCGATATGTTCAAGGACCATGTGGGTCACGTCCAGGTCTACATCTATGACGAGAATGGCAACCTCGCGGCTCAGCGTAGTGTCAGCAACACCGAACTTGACGCGCCTCTTGCCCGCTACGGCTATACGATGCACTTCACTCCCGAAGAACTTCCTATAGGCCACAGCTACCGCATTCAGGCCGTGGCAATGCAGCGCGACTGGAACGAAGCGCTCGCAACTGTTGGTGCCAAATACCGCCACGCCATTTCTCCGGAATATCACGCCGAGAGCATGAAGATATCTCTCGACCATGATAATAATCCAATAGGCGATACTGAACAGTATGCCGTCAGCAACGCCGCTCCCCTCGATACCCTCTGGCATACGCTGAAGGTCATCACCCATGACCCGATCGACAGCGCCGTTGTCCCTGATATCGACAGGACAGGCAAGCCATACTCCATTTATCCGATCGAAGACCAGATGGTAAAGGTGCAGCGTGACCGCGCCACCTACGCCACTGTATCGCTCATCCGCGATACCAAGCACCTCAACCTTACCC
>JAIDTS010000335.1 GCA_029060585.1 Muribaculaceae bacterium | reverse complement strand
AGACGTAAGGCTGCCCTGATGACTTCACTGGCATTATTATATCTGCCTTGAGATATTTTCGACTTAATGAAGTCCTCAAAATATGTGCCTAAGGCTACTGATGTCGTTTTCATATACAATCTGTTTTTGCAAAGTTACCAATATTTAGTAACAATAACAAATAAATAACTAAAATATTGTAAGTCCTACCAACAATGCAACTTTGCGATTCAACAATCCATATCTAATTTGCTTGCCCCTTAAGATAACTTATAATAAATAAGTAGCTGGTCAAATTAAAACGATAGAATAATTACTCCTGAAAGTAGATGATCTCGTATATTCTCCACTTGCCGATTCCGGCCGCTTCGGCATTGTCGCTCGGTCACGATGCCCGCATCGCTCCCTCCCTCCGCAGCCAAATCGCCTCGAAATCGTCGGCGCGGATAATATACGTCTAATTTGACCAGCTACTTACCAAAATTCTGTATATTTTTGGCATATGTAAAGCATAGTAGTTGTATTATACCCTAATTTAACAAATTTTAGTAAATATTTTACACCTTAAGTTTTGAGGATAGGAATTTTTTGTCTAATTTTGGACATCTAAACCTGACGGTACGGCGGTTTTCTGCCGCCGTACGCCCTCCTGATAACTTTAAAACCTATCCAGCCATGAATCAGAACTTAAGCATGAATCCTAATAAGGTGGTGGAATATCTTCAGAAAAGTCCCGAAGAGTTCCGCAAGGCCGACCTCATCCGTTTCGTAAAGGAAAATGGTATCCGTATGGTCAATTTCATGTATCCCGCCGACGACAACCGCCTTAAGACACTTAATTTCGTAGTCAACTCGGAAGACTACCTCAATTCAATCCTCACCTATGGCGAACGGGTGGACGGATCCAGTCTCTTCCCCTTCATCGAGGCCGGAAACAGCGACCTATACGTCATTCCCCGGTACGCCACTGCTTTCCTTGATCCTTTTGCTGAGATTCCCACCCTCTCGATGCTCGCAACATTCTTCGACAAGGAAGGACATCCTCTGGAATCTTCTCCTGAATATACCCTGCGGAAGGCTTGTGAATCTTTCCGTCAGACTACCGGCATGGATTTTCATGCGATGGGAGAACTGGAATACTACGTCATATCCGACGACAGCGGCCTCTTCCATGCAAGCGACCAGAAAGGCTACCATGAATCAGCACCTTACGCTAAGTTCAACGACTTCCGAGTAGAATGTATGAACCTCATAGCTCAGGCCTGCGGTCAGATCAAGTACGGCCACAACGAGGTGGGCAATTTTACCCTCGATGGCAAGGTGTTTGAGCAGAATGAGATCGAGTTCCTCCCGGTGCCGGCAGTCAACGCTGCCGATCATCTGATGATCGCCAAGTGGATTATCCGTACCCTCGGCGCAAAGAAAGGATATGATGTCACATTTGCTCCAAAGATCACGGCCGGGAAGGCAGGCTCAGGACTTCACATCCATTTCAAGATAATGGACGGTGACCGAAACATGATGATTGAGGGGGGACGCCTTAGCGATGTGGCGAAGAAGGCTATCGTAGGAATCCTCGAGCACGCCGACGCCATCACGGCAATGGGCAACAAGGTGCCGACGAGCTATTTCAGGCTTGTTCCCCATCAGGAGGCACCCACATCCGTCTGCTGGGGCGACCGCAACCGCTCTGTGCTGGTGCGAGTCCCCCTCGGCTGGACCGGAGAAGTAGATATGTGCTCGCAGGCCAATCCGCTGGAAGCGGACGTTATCGAGACGGCTCCTCAACGGCAGACTGTCGAACTCCGCAGCGCAGACTGCTCGGCCGACATCTACCAGCTTCTGGCAGCTATGGTGGTGGCCGCCCGCACCGGTTTCGAGATGGAGAATGCCCTCCAGCGCGCCGAAGACCTGTATGTGAGCGTCAATATCCACAGCGACGAGAACAAGGAGAAACTTGCTAAACTTAAGTCACTTCCTGACAGTTGTGTTGCATCCGCCGGCGAACTCGAGCGCCAGCGTGCGGTATTTGAGGAGAAGGGAGTATTTTCTCCCAAACTAATCGACGGCATCATCGGCAAACTGCGCAAATATGAAGACGCGAGCCTCCGCGATGCCTTGGCCGGCAAAAACGAAGACATGATGGCCGTCGTACGCCGCTACTGGCACTGCGGCTAACAAATCCCCGATTTTATTTGCAATCCCGCTCCAAAATCATTATTTTTGCAGGAAAATAGAGATTTATGGAAGATAAGGA
>JAIDTS010000334.1 GCA_029060585.1 Muribaculaceae bacterium | reverse complement strand
TCCGGCGTCGTATGTTGGATCTATGTATTTTGGCATGGTATATGTATTTTTTACAAAGGTACTTTAAATTATCGAATCTTGCAAATTTTAAATCAGTTTATTTTTTAAGTTCCGGTTTTAGAAATCTTCTCTCTGTTCCTTTGCGTTCTCCCGGACGAGCGAAGCAAGTCCGCCCTCTAAACGACCGCGTCCGAACTTCAGAAGCGTTATAATTGATCATTTCATGAAACTCCGCGAGCCTTTCGCCACTCTGCGTGAGATTCAATCAATTAGAAGACAATGACTTGCTAAATCAGAAACTTGGATATAGAATAGACTCTTACGCTTGATGATGGAAAGTAAAAAAATCTGCGAAGATCCGCTTGTTCGGCGAGCTGGCACAGCGATATTCGCCTAACCCATCATGATTCAGAAGTGATGGAGGCAACGGTCTTTGTAGAAAAGCCCAGAGAGGAGACCGACCAAGAGGAACAGTCGCCGACGAACAGAACGGTCAAAATCAGGATGAGATCTCAGAAGACACACAGGTGACCATGTCGGATAGGGAGCGGAATATCGCACTACTTATGAAATGCGGCTTCTCCAACTCTCAGATCGCCACCCTGCTTGCAAAAAGCAAAAGCACCGGATCCTCCCAACGGAATGCCATAGCGAAAAAGGCCGGACTGACTGTACACGGCATCAACGCCGCCATAGCATCATTATAGGTTTATTCCTTATATCTGATTTACATAGATTCCATATATAAAATCGTATCAGAAACATAAATTCCTGTAGTTTTCGTACGGTTTCGTCTGTTTTTCGTCCATTTTTCGTCCATCGCAATGATGGCCGAAACCTGTCTATGCCTTAATTTTGCATCAAAAATCAAAACAAGACAAATATGAAAAATAAGATTCTTTATCTTCTGACAGTCTGCATCTGCAGATGCATGTCTATGTTCGGTCAGACCGACTTTGAATATAGAATAGTATCCAATATGGTTGATAGTACCATGAACGGTTGGGAAATATCACTCACTAATGACTCTGATTGGATTACAGAGGATTTCGGTGTAGTTGAGAACGGAACAATTGATATAAAGGGAGAAAGCAAACGGACTTTTCCGGCAGCCCTTCATATTCGAAATACAAATCCGGAGAATAAGAAAAATTTCAATATTAATCTTATAATAGAACCCGGGACCATTGTGGTTGATGTAAACAATAGAATTCCTCTTTCCGGTGGAGTGCTTAATGAGGGGATGAAGGAATGGGTCAATCGAGTGAACCAAGCCGAAAGCTATCAAGAAGCCAGGAATATTAATCTGGAAATCATTCAAAAAAACAGTAGTAATGGGCTTGGAGAATTAGTACTGCTCAATTATGGAAAGCAATGTTCACCCGATGATTGGTTGAAGGTTACAGCAATTCTGGATGAGGAAACAATGAATCTTCCAGCCATTGATAATATAACAGAAAGGATGGAGAGACTCTTGCCTGTATGGGAGGGACAACCATTCAAAGATATTTCAGGAAAGGATATTAACGGAGAATCTATAAACTTATCGGAGTATGTAGGTAAGGGGAAATATGTTGTAGCCGATCTTTGGGCAAGTTGGTGCAAACCTTGTATAATCTTAGCTAAGGAAGTATTGAAACCCATTTATGATAAATACAAGAATAATCCAAATGTCCAGTTTTTAGGTGTTTCTATTGATGATATTAGAAAAGTAATAGACCTTAACGATGTCCCATGGCCTCAGATAATGGAGTGTAAAGAACTACGTAAAACATATGTAATAGACGCTATCCCACAGGTTATAATTTTCGGTCCGGATGGTACAATATTACGGCGTCATATCGGTGAGTTACATGTTTCAGAAGTTCTTGACAAGTTTTTTACAGTCTGATATTGACGAATAGAAAAGTATTCCATTTCCATGAATAAAATATCTAAATTAATAAATAAATCTATTATTACGATTGCACTCATTGCTGCAACATATCTTTCTATGGCGGCTGCCAGCGAAAAACCGTATGATGCAATAACTGTGAATTTTAAAGAATATACGGAGAATCCGGAGTTTGCCGGGATTCTTAAGGCTTTGGATGCATCTCAAGTGACAGCCACACTTTATGCTGATTCTCTCGATGCAACACACTATGAGATATGGATGGTTGAGTGTAGTGGCAGAGAAAACAAACGTACAAAGATCGGCTATAAACTTATAGAACCGGATTCGACAAAAATCACTTTTACAGCTGTTCCCAAGGATTCAATCAATGTATCCTTCTCATTTATGCGTATTTCTTCCGGCGCACCGCGTATGACAGCCTCGATTGCAACAGACAACCATATCTTGATCGGATGTGACTACGGATGGGAGTTTAACCAGAACGATACAATCCCGCTGGTTGAATATTCTGATGGTATACATAAGGAGTTTGATTTTGGGAATGGACAGATTCTTGAAGGACTTGACATCTGTGGTCTAAGGTTTTCAAAAGTCAACCCTCTCAAATGGAAAGAAGACTATGGTCTGTCGGATTACCTATACTTTGAGGCCATTCCTGTCAAAGAGATGTTATTCTAAATCCTTATTGATAATCTATAGGTTGTAATTCATTATATCATAAACATGAAAAGTATGACCCTTAACCTTTTGACAATCTGTTTTTGCGGATTCCTGTCAGTGTTTGGACAAACCGGCTATGCCAAGGTTATAAAACCGTAGAAAGCTAGAACGGCAGACCACGAACAGGAAAAAGGTGATTACGCCGACAAGGTTGCCTTCGTCTACCTTGCAGACGAAACCAGTCCGGAGACACTGTGGAATGAACGCATCAAGGCTTTTACCGGCGATCACTATCGTCTTCCTCTCAAACAGCATCAAAACCTGATGCAGCGTTTCAATTTTCAGAGCTATCCCTCATATATCATCATCAATAGTAATGGTGATATTGTGTCTACCACT
>JAIDTS010000333.1 GCA_029060585.1 Muribaculaceae bacterium | reverse complement strand
GAATGGGAGCGTGCGCAGGAGAATAGTAATGCACAATGCACAATGCATAATGCATAGTATAATTGAGAATTGAGAAATTTCTTTAATTGAGAATTGCGAATTGCGAATTGAGAATTTTTAGTCATATCGGGTGTCTATTGAAAATTACCATGATAGGGATATGAACGCCTCGAAGTTGGTGCCGGGCATTGGGCGGGAGAGGACGGAGAGGTATTCGGCGTCGAAGATGTTGTTGACGGCGAGCTTGAGTTTTACGTCGAACGTTTTACGTTGTACGTTTTGCGTAGTGCGATTTGCGAAAAATCTTAGTGTTTTCTCGAGGGAGATGTTGGATAGGGAGTAGGCGGGGAGATTGCCTGTCAGGGTCGAGGCGTTGCTTGTCATCGTGAATCGCTCGGAATAGTACATGCACTTGTAGGTCAGACCCCAACCGCGCCATGCCGCGCTCAGAGAAGCCGAGGCCGAATGGCGCGGCACGTATGGCAGCTGCTTCCCTACAGACTTGTCGGCCTCGCTCACCTTTTCCCCGACATTGATCGAGGGAGTCCATGAATAAGACGCGTTGAGGTCGAATTTCCAGTCGGAGCCGGGAGTCAAGGAGGCGTCACCCTTCAACTCTACACCATATGCGTGAACGTCTTTCACGTTGCGGGGAGAGAAGAATCCCTTGACGGTAGGGAGCCATATGATCCAGTCGTCGATACGGGAATCAAACCATGTCGCGGAGAGTCCGGCGGAGAAGAGGCGGTTTTGGGAAGCCTCGAAGGCGAATCCGCAGTCGTAGGTCCAGCCCCTTTCATTCCGAAGGTCGGGGTTTCCGCCCGGCATGAAATAGAGGTCGTTGAGGGAGGGATAACGGTAGTTGCGGCTTCCGGAGGCCTTGAGGGTAAGGCCAAACAGGGTCTTGCCGGAATAGGTATTGATCGCTTTCCAGTCGGCGAACAGGGCCGGGATGGGAGGAGTAGCGCGGTTGCCGTAGGTTTCCTCGCGGACGGTAGCAGACAGACCCATTCCGTCGATGGGCTGCCACCGGGCCGTGAGCGCCGCGCTGGTCTCGAGGCGACGTTTATGATAGCCTATATCGGCCTCAGCTCCGGATCCGGCCATAATCTGACGGTCGACCGACCTCACATCGTCGTGGTCTGCCGTAATGGAAGCAGTGAAAAGCCAGCGGTCGGATGGATAGAAATTCGCAGTTGCGTTTCCGAAGAAAGTATTGACGAGGGAGCGGGATCGTGTCAAGGTAGACCAAATGTCGTTGGACAGCTCGCGGCGGTAGTCGTAGGCCATCCAGGTATGGATATATCCGGTCCGGACATCTATGTTCCACGTGGAACGGGAACGTCGCCATCCGGCGACGCCTCGGAGGGTATTCTCGCGCTGGCGGTTGTCGACGCCGCGTTCCTCGCCGTAGTCGGTGGAGAGCATCGGGAGCTCACGGTTGGAGGAGGTAAACCACAGATTGAGCAGAAAGCGGTCGCCCTTGCGCGTATCATAATATGCTTCCTGAAGGATATGGAAATCCTTGAAAGATCCGGAGCGGTTTTTCTCCTTCGGGTGATACTGGCCGATAATGTTGTGGTCGTCGTCGTAGATGTTCAGTTTCTTATCTCGGTTGATGTAAGTATAGTCGTTGGCCGACGAAGAATAGACGGCTCGGGTCGAGAAAGCCCAGTGGCGGTTGCTGTAGGAGACTTTAAGAAACTCGTCGAAGGTCTTGAAAGAGCCGATTCCCTGCACATAGTTGATGCCGAGGCCTCGGTCGAACTCAGGGGCAGTGGCGAGCGACACCGCACCGCCGAGTCCACCACCGGACTCGGAGACCGACGATGTGCCGTGGAGCAGGGAAGCCTTGTCGATGAAGAAAGATGGGATTGTAGAGAAATCGGTCATGCCGAGCATCGGGCTGTTGATGCGCATTCCGTTCCAGGAGACGTTGGTGTGGGAAGGGGAAGTGCCTCGGAAGGCTACGGTGGAGAGGGTAGCGCGTCCGGCGTTCTTCACGAACACGGAAGAATTGAATGTAAGCACGTCGGCCATCGAGAGGGCGATATTATCCTTGAGCGCGATGGAGTCGAAGGTAGTCTTCTGCACGCCGATATCCTGCATCGGGCGTCGGGCTATAATAGTGAATTCCTCGAGCTCAATGGAATAGTCGCCAGAGGAGGGTGTGGAAGCATATGATTTGGCCGCGTCAGAAAGTCCGCACATAGCGGCGACGGCAGCGGCGACGGAAAGAAAAACTTTTCGCATATTTGTTATTGATCAGATGAATGGTCCCGTTCATTTAGCTCAATAAAAGGATGGTGTGTTGGATCTCGGTGATGCATAGGGTAGGTTTTCTGACTTGTCCCTTCGGCCTCGGCGCCTTCTCAATCCCTTCATGGGCTCAATGGCTTCGGTGCGTCGGCATAGGTTCCTTTTCAGGGGAGCCGGGATTTACAGCAGCGGGTACTGTTCCGGTCTTTCACCGGATTCCCTTTCCTTAGCATGTGTGGGCAGGAATTCATGAAATTGAATGAAATCGTGCTTATGGATATAACAAAGAACAGGGGTGGATTTATCAGGCAAAAAGAATTAAAAATTTGGATAGGGAGGGAAAAAGCATTCAAAGGGAGCCACGGCAAAGAGTGTCATCGACGGCGTTACCAGAAATATCCGTGACGGACGTCCGGAGGAGATGCTGCGGAGCCTGCGAGCTTTCTTCGCGGGCGTACCGTATGACCTGAAGATGGACAACGAGAATAACTTCCATAACGCTTTCTACATATTGGTGACGCTGATAGGGCTGGATGCTAAGGCGGAAGCGCATACGTCTGACGGGAGTTTCGATCTGCTTATCGAGACTCCGGAGTATGTCTATGTCATTGAGCTGAAGTATGACGGCACCGCCGAGGAGGCCCTGCACCAGATAGAGGATAAGGAGCATGTGTTGAAGTTCTCGACAGACGGGCGTAAGGTGTTCAAGATCGGGGTAAGCTTCTCGTCGGAGATGCGGCGCATCGAGGGATGGATTGTCAAATGATTAATGATTGATTGGGGATTGAGCTTTATTCGTGGAGGATTTTGCGGGGGAAGAATTGTGTTTCCGTTGGTTTCTGTTTGCCGCTTCTGGAAGCTTGTATCATTTGGTCGATAGTGCGGTCGCTTTTGGAAAGGAAATGTTGGCAGAAGAAATATGTAATCTGGAATATGGCGTCGGCTTTCTGATAGGAGATAAGTTTTTTGTAATTGCCGGAAAGGGGTACAAGTTCATTCATGGTAGTGGATGTTTTGAATTTTATAAAATTACGAACAATATTGAGGAAATGATATATTTACGGAGAAAAAATGTTTACTTTTAAGGTCTTTAAAGGGATTTGGCGGATTCGGGGATTATTACTAACTTTGCAGGTGAATAATTGAATATACTTCTATATGGGAAAAGATCAGACGGTGCTGTTTCATTCCACCATTTTCGGGCCTATCCACAGCCGGAGGCTGGGAGTGTCGTTAGGTGTCAACCTGATGCCTGACGACGGTAAGGTATGCTCGTTCGACTGTCTCTACTGTGAGGCAGGTTTCAATGCTCAGGGGACGGGGACTACTGGGCTGCCTCTGCGCGAACAGGTACGAAATCAGCTCGAGGCTAAGCTACGGCTGATGCATGAGAACGGCGATCCATTAGATGTCATTACCTTTTCGGGAAACGGCGAGCCGACTCTGCATCCTGACTTTCCACATATCATAGAGGATACGCTGCGGCTGCGGGATGAGTATTATCCTCAGGCGAAGGTATCGGTGCTGACCAACTCCACCATGATATTCAAGCCGGAGGTAGCCGATGCCCTTAAGAAAGCAGACAACAACATACTGAAACTCGACTCCGCAGTCGAGGAAACCATGCGGCTCATAGACCGTCCGAATTCCCTCGGTTTTACGGTAGAGAATGTAATAGATGGTCTCCGACAGTTCGAGGGAACGGGAATCATCCAGACCATGATGCTGCGCGGCACACATGACGGCAAACCCATCGACAACACTACAGATGATGAGATAGAGGCCCTTATCGCCGCCTACAAGCGTATCAAGCCGCGCGAGATAATGCTCTATAGCCTTGACCGCTCAACTCCCGAGGAAAGGCTCGTGAAGGTGGAAAAGGAGGAGCTGAGGCAGATAGGAAAGAGGATTGAAGAGGAGACCGGAATTCCGGTTCAGGTAAATTGATGATTAATTAATTCAACTTTCGCAAGCGAAAGTTGAGGGTTAAAAGGTTATTAGGTTAAAGGATTATAAGAAAATATAAAATCTTATACACTATGGTTCTATGCCAAAGTTAATATAACCCCATAACCATTTAACCTATAACCCTTAAGTTGAGCTTGCGAAACTTAAATTTATTAATATATTTGAGATTAGATAATCGATAGGCTTTTGACGTTAATGGGCAAAATTGTTATACCGAGAGGGGTGCGGAAAGAGGGGAAGGTGGCGCTTATAGGACCTGCTACGCGGATAAAGCCGGAAATCGTGGATGCTTTCGTGAGGCTTTACGATGAAAGACCTGACGAGATGCCGGGGAGCGAGCTGATAGTCTATCCTTCGGCGCTTGACCAGAACGCCTGCGGGTCGTATGCGGCTACACTCTCCCAGCGTGTGGCGGACTTCACGGATGCCTGGGGCAGGGAGGACGTGGATCTCGTCATATGCGCCCGCGGCGGATACGGCTGCGTGCATCTGCTCGACTATCTGGATCCGGAATTCATCAAGGCGCATCCGAAATGGCTTGTCGGATTCTCCGATGTGTCGGCTCTTCACGCCCTTCTTCATAAATGCGGCATAGCGTCGATCCACGGCGGCATGGCCAAGCAACTTGTCGATGATAGGGATTACGGCTTCGGTACATACAGAGAGGTCTTCAGGAATCTTGTGGAGTCAAGCTCTCCTTCGCTCGAATATAGAGTGGAGGCGCATCCATATAATATTCCCGGAGAGGGGAGGGGAGTGCTGCTCGGCGGGAACCTTGCCGTTTTGAACGGACTCGCAGGTACCCCCTTCGACATGATGGCCTCTGCCCTGACGGAAAACGTAGTTCTTTTCATAGAGGATGTGTCAGAGCCTATATATGCCGTAGAGCGTATGCTCTACAGGCTGCATCTTCAGGGAGTGCTCGGGAAGGTGAAGGGGATAATCGTCGGGGAGTTTACCGAATGGAGGCCGGACCGCAATCATGAGACAATGTACTCCATGATGCATGAGCGATTCGAGGAATGGGGAATCTGGTGTCCGGTCGTGTTTGACTTTCCGGTAGGACATGGAGAGAGGAACGTGCCGCTTGTAGAAGGACTGGAGTGCTCGCTTCGTTCGCAGCAAGATCAGGTCTTTCTGTCGGTTTTTGCTTGAAAAATATCGTGATAGATTGGCATGGGATGGATTTTATTCTATTCTCATGGCCTTAAAATTGGCTTGTATTGTTATTAATGTATTGATTCTTAATTGAATATTTACTTTATAAACAGTGTGGATTTTCTTTAAAGATAGGATGAAATCTGCGGTTTAAAGGTCATAGAAACGATTTTGGGCTAAAATTTCGGAAAATTCGTGGGAATTTATTATATTTGCGGTTTCGTGGACGATCTGATGCATTCTCACGCAAAGAGCGCAGAGGGGCAAAGAGCGCAGCGAAAATTTAAGAACGGATGAATATTAAAAGCGGCGAAGAAGAACCAGCATGATAGAATTTGCAGCACAAGGAGTCGAGATGCCTGAGATAGATATGCGAAAGATCTCGAAATGGATAGAAGAGGTGGCCGCCTCGCATTCGCGGAGAGTAGGCAACCTGAACTATCTCTTCGTCGACGACGAGGAGATACTGGTGGCCAACCGTCAGTTTGTCGGCCATGATTACTACACCGACATAATCACATTCGACTATTCTCACGGCGACAGGATCAGCGGCGACATCATGATCTCGCTCGACACAGTGAAGAGCAACGCTGAGAAATTTGGAGTATCCTATTTCCGCGAGCTTCTCCGTGTCATCATACACGGAGTGCTTCATCTTGTCGGAATCAACGACAAAGGGCCCGGAGAGCGAGAGATAATGGAGGCGGCTGAGAATGCGGCGCTGGCACTTTATAATGATTAATTATTAAGTAGGAATGCATAATTCATAATGCATAATTATAAGACTCTGAAATTCAGACAATAAAATCTTTATGATTGTATGCATTTAATTTGAACACTTACTTAATTATTAATGATTAATTTTTCAATTTGCATTTTATAAGGGATGAAATTTGAATATGACGTAATAGTGGTGGGCGCCGGACATGCCGGATGCGAAGCTGCGGTAGCTGCTGCGCGTCTGGGATGTAGGACTCTGCTCATCACGGCGGATATGAACCGCGTGGCCCAGATGTCGTGCAATCCTGCCATAGGGGGTATCGCCAAGGGGCAGATCGTGCGCGAGATAGACGCTCTCGGTGGACAGACCGGCATCATAGCCGACAGAACCGCCATACAGTTTCGGATGCTCAACCGCAGCAAGGGTCCGGCGGTCTGGTCGCCACGAGTGCAGAGCGACCGCTCGCGCTTTATAGATGAGTGGCGGAAAACACTGGATCAAACAAAAAACCTGTATATGTTCCAGGATATGGTCACGGGGATGCTTATAAAGGACACCGGGAGTGGATCGACAGTCTATGGAGTGGAGACGGCACTCGGTATAACTTTCAAGGCCCGCAGGGTAGTGCTGACTGCAGGAACCTTCCTTAACGGACTGATGCACTTCGGACGCACTCAGATAGAGGGAGGAAGAATCTCTGAGACCTCCTCTAAAGGGGTTTCAGACCAGTTGCGCGAGCTCGGCATCAATGTAGGAAGGATGAAGACCGGAACACCGGCGCGCATAGACGGGTCTACTATAGATTACACCCAGGCCATCCCTCAGTCAGGCGACGACGAACGTCTTGAAGACGGACATGTGAAGAGGGATTTTCACAAATTCTCCTATCTTCCGGAGGTGGAGCGCACGTTGCCGCCACGTGACTGCTACATAGTGCACACCAGTCCTGAGGTGCATCAGACGCTCCGCGACAATCTCGCGGACTCTCCGCTCTATAACGGCCAGATCAAGAGCATCGGGCCGCGATACTGTCCTTCGATAGAGACAAAGATAGTAACCTTCGCCGATAAGGAGAGCCATCAGCTTTTTCTCGAACCGGAAGGGGAGACGACGCACGAATTTTATATCAACGGTTTTTCGAGCTCCCTGCCATGGCAGGTACAGGTAGAGGCATTGACCTATATTCCCGCATTGAAAAATGTCCAGTTCTACCGACCGGGTTATGCGATAGAATATGACTTCTTCGATCCGACCCAGCTCCGCCACACCCTCGAATCAAAAGTCGTAGATCATCTATATCTTGCAGGTCAGGTAAACGGCACCACAGGATATGAGGAAGCCGCCGCCCAGGGTCTCATGGCCGGAATCAACGCCGCCAGGAGTGTAAAGGGCGAGGCTCCGGTAGTATTAGGGCGCGACCAGGCCTATATAGGGGTCCTGATCGACGACCTTGTCACAAAGGGGGTGGACGAACCCTACAGGATGTTTACCAGCCGTGCAGAATTCCGCATACTCCTCCGTCAGGATGACGCCGACCTGCGTCTGACTCCGATCGGCTACGAGATAGGGTTGGCCGACGAGCATCGTAACGAAGCAATGCTGACAAAATACGCTGCGAGGGATTCTCTTGTAGAGTGGTGTGAAAACACCTCAATAAAACCCACCGACCAACTTCAGGAGTATCTTGAGACGGTAGGGACCGGTAGGCTCAGCGGCAGGGTCAAAGTAGCGGATCTGCTCAGAAGGCCCCAGCTTGACTTCGGGAAACTCAATCCTCTCATTCCTGCACTTGACGAGCGCTGTAAGATGATCGAGGAGGATAGGAGAGAGGAGATCGTCGAGTCTGCCGAGATACTGATAAAGTATAAGGGCTACATCGACAGGGAGCGTGAATCAGCGGAGCGAATGGACCGTCTGGAGAAAGTGCGGATACCGGAGAGCATGAACTTCGACGAGATCCTCGCCATCTCGACAGAAGCGCGACAGAAACTAAGCCGCATCCGTCCGGCCACGATAGGACAGGCCTCCAGAATTCCCGGAGTATCACCTGCCGATATCAACGTTCTTCTCGTTATGCTTCGATGACAATATATGGTAGGATCATTTGGGAATTTAGATTTGTAACGTGTGTAAGATAGGGAATTAGGTGGGTAAATGTTTCACGTGAAACATATATTGCTCTCTGCGGTCGTAAATATAAAAATCCTCGTATTAATCGAAAAAAATAAGTAAACAATCATAATAAAAAAGAAAGAAATCATGCAGATTGAAGACTTAAAGGCCATCATCAGGGATGTGCCCGACTTCCCCTCGGTGGGAATCATATTCAGGGACCTGACCACCATGATCAAGAACGGCGAAGCGCTCCACGTCATGGGCGACGCCCTTGCCGAACTCTACAAAGACAAAGGCGTCACCAAGGTAGTGGGAATAGAATCGCGCGGATTCATCGGCGGATCCATCCTTGCCGATAGGCTTGGAGCCGGATTTGTGCCTGCCCGCAAACCGGGAAAGCTTCCCTCCGTCACCGTCAAAGCATCATATGCCAAGGAATACGGAGTGGACACAATCGAGCTCCACAGCGACGCAATCACGCCAGACGATGTCGTAGTGCTCCATGACGACCTTCTCGCCACAGGAGGCACCATGAATGCAGCCTGCCAGCTCGTCAAATCGATGAATCCGAAAAAAATCTACATCAACTTCATTGTCGAGCTCACCGAACTCAACGGCCGCGACGTGCTTCCGAAGGACGTGGAAGTGACATCTCTTCTGAAATACTAAAGAGTAACTCGCCGATGGAATAAAGCCCATCGGCGAGTTTTTTTTACTCACAAGGTCTTTAAGGGGATAAGAGTGATTGGGAAAGGTATATACAGATGGATATAGAGAAGAAAAAAACGGAGGCGAACGATATGGAGACCGGGAAAGCCGGGACTGATCTCCTTGCCGGGACAGGACGCGATATAGACGAACACGGAGGATTCAGTCTCGAGATACAGTCGGACCGTACGGCCGATGACATACGACACAACCGTCCGGGACAGAAGTTGCGTGAAAAAATTCTGTCACTCCCTGATTCGCCGGGGGTCTACATGTATCTCGACAATACGGGAACGGTCATATACGTCGGTAAGGCAAAGCGTCTTAAGAGGAGGGTATCGTCCTATTTCAACAGGCAGCACGACATCCGGCGCACCAATCTTTTGGTACGGTCGATAGTAGACATGCGCTTCATAGTGGTACACACGGAAGAGGACGCCCTGCACCTCGAGAGCGCCATGATAAAGGAGTATCAGCCGCGCTACAACGTGCTTCTCAAGGACGATAAATCGTATCCATGGATAGTGGTCACCAAAGAGGACTTTCCACGAGTGTTCATGACTCGCGAAAAAGGTCTCGGCGCAAAATATTACGGTCCCTATTCCAACGTACAGTCGGCCAAGGTAGTGCTGCAGCTCATCCGGGACATCTTTCCGCTGCGTAGCTGCAGGCATATACTTGATGAGAAGGGGATAGCCCGGGGCAAGTATTCCCTATGTCTCGACTACCACATAAAGAAATGCGGCGGACCATGTCGCGGCTTCATCAACAAAGACCAGTACGATGAATACGTGTCCCGCGTCAGAGCCATCCTTCGGGGAGAGACCGTAGAACTCGAGAGGTACCTTCTCGCGGAGATGGAGCGTCTCAGCGCCGACTGGAAATTCGAGCAGGCTCAGGAGGTCAAGGAGAAATACGAAGCAGTGAAGCGCTACAACGCCAAGAGTGTAGTAGCAAAGACAGATACAGCCGAACTTGATATCTTCGGTTTTGTAGCGAGCGACGACGAGGACGCCGCAGTGATCAACTTCATGCACCTGCACAACGGCGCCGTCATCCAGAGCATCAACCTCGAATACAAAAGATGCTCCGCCTCATCGAGGGAGGAACTTCTCTCGATGGCCATAGCAGAAGTGGGACGGCGGTTTGAGCGTGAATTCTCGGAAGTCATAGTGCCTTTCCTCCCGGATGTCGAGTTTGAGAAGATAAAATTCACCGTGCCTCAGCGGGGGGACATGAAGAAAGTGCTTGACGTAGCTGTCAAGAACGCGACCCAGTATCTCAAGGACAAGGAAAAGCAGGCCGAGGCCCTCGACCCCGAGCGCAGCGTAGACAAACTCATGGAAACTATGAAGCGGGATTTCCGGCTCGAGGTACAACCGAGACACATAGAATGTTTCGACAACTCCAACATCCAGGGCACGAATCCAGTAGCCAGTTGTGTCGTCTTCCGCAACGGCAAACCCTCCAAACGCGACTACCGGCACTTCATCATAAAGACAGTGGTGGGCGCCGATGACTTTGCATCGATGAAGGAAGTGCTCCATAGGCGGTACACCCGTATGATGGCCGAGGGTGAAAAACTTCCCGACATGGTGGTGGTCGACGGCGGCAAGGGACAGCTCAGCGCGGCAGTGGAGGCCTTCGATGAAATGGGCATAAGGGGAGAGGTAGCTCTGGTCGGTATCGCCAAGCGTCTCGAAGAAATCTATTTCCCCGGCGACTCGCTTCCGCTATACATCAACAAAACGAGTCCCAGCCTGCGGGTGATACAGGCGATGCGAGACGAAGCCCACCGCTTCGGCATCACACATCACCGCGACCGGCGGTCGAAGGGGCAGACCATAAGCGAGCTCGACAGCATCAAGGGAGTGGGACCCGCCACCAAGACGGCCCTCATCAAGCATTTCAAGAGCGTAAAGCGGATAAAGGAGGCGACGCTTGAAGATATAGTCGCCGCTGTGGGAAAATCGAAAGGCGAAATCGTCTACGGGCATTTCCATCCCGCGCCGTAGAGTCAGAGGCAGATAATTATGCATTGTGCATTATGAATTATGAATTGATGATAACGGATTATTGGAAATTTATTATTAACTTTGCATTCCGTAAGGATAGGGAGGGTATGAAGACAAGTCCGGATAGCTCATCCGCACAGATATCAAAGGAAGCAATGACAATGGATCCCATCATCCCACCAGTGGAGCGCGCCGCCATAGAGAGTGAACTCACTCCGGAGCGTTTCCTCCGACATACCAACAAAGGCGACAACCATCTCTATGTGGTAGACGCGCACAACGCGCCCAACACCATGATGGAGATCGGGCGACTGCGCGAGACAGCCTTCCGTCAGGCCGGCGGGGGGACCGGGCAGCCCTACGACATCGACGAATTCGACACGATGCCCGAGCCGTGCCAACAGCTAATAGTCTGGGATCCGCAAGCCAGGGAGATTCTCGGAGGCTACCGCTTCATCACCGGCGACAGAATCGACATGTCGTCGGGCACTCCACGCATCGCCACCGCACATCTCTTTAGGTTTTCAGACCGTTTTCTGAAAGAAATATTACCCGAGACCCTTGAGCTGGGGCGCTCGTTCGTCTCAGTCGGATACCAGAGCAGCAAAGCCGGGACAAAAGCCCTCTTCGCGCTCGACAACCTCTGGGACGGACTGGGAGCACTGACGGTGGTCTACCCGCACATCAAATATCTTTTCGGAAAGGTCACCATGTATCCCGCCTTTGGAAGGGAGAACCTTGACCTCATATTAGGTTTCCTCCACAAGCATTTCCCGGACTCGGAAGAACTCGTCAGGCCTATACGTCCCATCGCAAGCGGAGCCATGACTCCAGAAGTGCAGGATAGGTTCTCCGGAGAGAACTACAAGGAAGACTACAAGATCCTCAACCGACTCATCAGGGAAAAAGGGCTCAACATACCGCCGCTCGTCAACGCCTACATGAGCCTATCGCCGACCATGAGGGTCTTCGGCACTGCCGTCAACGACGAATTCGGCGAAGTGGAGGAGAGCGGCATATTCCTGACCATCTCCGAGATTCTTCAGGAGAAGAAGGACAGGCACATAAACACGTATAAGGAAGAAATTAAAGAAGACACAGGCAATGAATAAAGTACTCGTCACGGGAGCTGACGGCTTCATCGGGAGCCACCTCACGCAGGCTCTGCTTGCCGAGGGGCTCGAGGTAAGGGCCCTTGCCCAGTACAACTCCTTCAACAACTGGGGCTGGCTCGAGGGTATAAGCCATCCCGGGCTTGAGGTCGTCACCGGCGACGTGCGGGATCCCAACTACTGCCGACATATAGTCAAGGGCGTCGATACGGTGTTCCATCTGGCCGCCCTCATCGCCATACCCTACAGCTATGTCGCTCCGGACTCGTATGTAGACACTAATATAAAAGGGACACTCAACATATGCCAGGCCGTGAGGGATGAAGGTGTAGGACGTCTGCTTGTCACTTCCACCTCCGAGGTGTACGGCACCGCGAGATACGTCCCCATCGATGAAAAGCATCCCAAGCAGCCGCAGTCGCCATATTCCGCCTCCAAGATAGGGGCCGACGCAATAGCCATGAGTTTCCACAACGCATTCGAAACCCCGGTCACCATTGTCAGGCCTTTCAACACATATGGTCCGCGGCAGTCGGCACGCGCCATCATACCGACCATCATCACCCAGATAGCGGCGGGAGAGCGAGAAATCAAGGTAGGCGACCTCACGCCCACGCGCGACTTCAACTATGTAGCCGATACCGCCGCAGGATTCATAGCGCTGGCGAAATGTCGCGAATCGATAGGAAAGGAAGTCAATATCGCGACGGGCCGCGAGGTGAGTATGGCGGAGACCCTTCAGACGATAGCTATGCTCATGGGAGCAGACGTCAAGTGGGTGACGGATCCGCAGCGTCTACGTCCCGGTGGAAGCGAGGTCTTCCGTCTGCTTGGCGACAATAGCCTCATCACCTCACTTACCGACTGGCGTCCCCGCTATAGTCTGGAGGATGGCCTGAAGAAGACTATCGAGTGGATGACGGATCAGAACAATCTCAGCAAATACAAAACAGGAATCTATAACGTATGAAAAAAATAAACATAATGATGCTCGGGGGCGCCCGGCGAGTGTCGATGGCGGAGCTGTTTAAGCGGAGTGGCGAAAGAATCGGCCGAGAGGTCAACATCATCAGCTACGAACTGCTCGAGCAGGTGCCGATAGCGCTCGTGGGGAAAGTGATCGTAGGTCTTAGATGGAGCGATCCCAACGTGGTGGCCGACATCGTCAGGATAGCGAAGGAATACGAGATCGACATAATCCTTCCGTTCGTAGACGGAGCCATCGAGATCGCCTCCAAGGTGCGTCAGCATCTGCCGGGAGTATTCGTACCTGTCGGGGACTTCGAGACGAGCCGGACCATGTTTGACAAGGTAGAGGCAGCCAAGGCCTTCGAGAACGCAGGGATTCCCATACCGAAAACCTACACCGCAATCAATGCCAAGATGCCGGCCATAGCCAAGCCGAGGAAAGGCTCTGCCTCAAGAGGCATCAAGATCTTCCATACGCTCGACGAGCTCATGCAACTTGAGGGGCTAAGCGACTATCTCGTGCAGGAATACATCGAGAACCGCGATGAATACACGGTAGACTGCTATGTCTCTCAGAAGGGAGAAATCCTTACAGTAGTTCCGCGTGTACGTCTGGAAGTGATGGGCGGGGAAGTCACGAGGACCATCACCTGCCGCAACACCACTCTCGACAAACTGAGTCGCCAGGTCATAGAGACGTTCGGACTGAGAGGTCCTGTCACTCTACAGTTCCTGCATGACCTTGACCGGAACCGCTATCTTCTCATGGAGGTCAATCCCCGTCTGGGTGGCGGAGTGGTCTGCTCCATCTACGCGGGGGCTCCAATCACCGACTACATCATCGATGAATCACGTGGCATAACGCTCAATCCCTGCGAAGACTGGGCGTACAACACGCTGATGGCCCGCTATCAGAAAGAGGCCATCTTCTACGAATCGTAGCATTCGGCTGCCCGAGAAATTCAGGGTATGGGCAGGATGACAAGTTTTTTTTTAAGGAAAAGTTGCAAATATGACGTTTATTATGTAACTTTGGTCTCCAAATACCCGAAAGTCTGCGCGGAGATGCGGCTCTTGGTGTATAACCTATTGATAACCCGAAATTTAGTTAGTTTTTTTATATACATGATCATGAAAAAGACTTTAGTTTATCTTTCATTGGGAGCCATGGTCCTGACGATGGGATCCTGCTCCAAGAAAGTTGGGGACTTCGCATCGGAGTACTTCAACACCAATCCGACCCCGCTGGAGACAGTAGGCGAAACAGTACCAGCCACGATTTCCGGCACAGTACCCGCAAAATTCATGCCCAAGAACGCTGTAGTGACAGTCACTCCGGTGCTCGTATGGGACGGCGGCGAGGCCAGCAGCTCACAGGTGACATTCCAGGGTGAGAACGCCCGCGCCAACGGCCAGGTGATCTCCTACAAGGAAGGTGGTTCGGTGACCATTCCCTTCAACGTGAAGTATCAGCCCGAGATGGCCAACAGCGACCTTTACCTTGACTTCAAGGTGAATCAGGGAGGCAACGACTACGTCCTACCCCGCGTCAAGGTAGGCTACGGCGTCATCGCCACCTCAACGCTCACCGACGTGACAGTGCTCGAGGCGGCTCCCGCCACCAGCAACTTCGAGCGCATCATCAAGGAAAAATATAGCGCTGAGATCAAGTTCCTCATCAACCAGGCAAACATCCGCGCCAACCAGACCAGCGCAGCCGACTACGTAGACTTCAACAACGACCTTCTCGCTGCCAATGCCGCACCGAACATGGAGATCGCCAATGTCAACGTTCATTCTTACGCTTCGCCTGACGGCACAATGGCATTCAATACCCAGCTTGCAGAAAAGCGTGAGACCAACACTGTAGACTACATGCGCAACCAGCTCAAGAAGGACAAGATCACAGAATTCGGCGAACTCACCTCAGAGTTCACTCCCGAGGACTGGGAAGGCTTCCAGCAGCTCGTAGAGAAGAGCAACATCCAGGACAAGAACCTCATCCTGAGCGTCCTGAAGATGTATAAGGATCCCGAGCAGCGCGAGGCAGAGCTCAAGAACATGTCGGCAGTCTTCAACGAACTCGCCGAGCAGATCCTTCCGCAGCTCCGCTACTCCAAGATCGTAGCTACCGTCAACGTGATCGGCAAGAGCGACGAAGAGATGGTAGCCCTCTTCGAGTCCAACCCTAACGGCCTTAACATCGAGGAGATCCTCTACCTCGCCACCATCACCGATGACGTGAACAAGAAGGCAGCCATCTACAACGCCGCTACACAGATCTATCCCAACGACTTCCGCACCTGGAACGGCCTCGGCGCCACCCAGTTCAGCCTCGGCAACTACGACGCAGCCTCCAAGGCTCTCGCACAGGCCAAGAAGCTCGCACCCAACGAGAAGTCTGTTGACCTGAATCTCGGTCTCGTGGCTCTTGCTACCGACGACATGGGCAAGGCCAAGGACCTCATCGGCGGTGCAGCCGGTGTCCCCGAGGCAGCCGCAGCCCTCGGCGTTCTCTATCTCAACGAGGGCAAGGTGTCCAATGCTGTAAGCAGCCTCGGCAACGAGAAGAACAACAACGCTGCCCTCGCCCAGATTCTTTCCAAGGACTACAGCGCAGCCAAGAACACCCTCTCTGCCATCAAGAACCCGAACGCCAACACCTACTATCTCGCAGCGATCGTAGGCGCACGCACCAACAACGAGAACATGGTCATGACCAACCTCCGCGAAGCTATCAAGCTTGACAGCACACTCGCAGAGAAGGCTAAGAAGGACCTCGAGTTCGCAAGCTATAACCTCGCCTTCTAAACAGGCACCCAAGGATAAATCGCAGCGTCGATAAGACGCCTGAAGAAATACAATCCGACCTCAAGGGCGCGGGCCGTGACTGGCCCGCGCCCTACCAATAGACTAAACAGAGACTTCAAATGGTTTTTAAATACGACTATCTCGTGATCGGCTCCGGCGTCGCCGGCATGAGCCTCGCCCTTAAGGTGGCATCGGCGGAGCATCGCGTGGCTATAATCTGCAAGGCCACGCTCGAAGAAGCCAATACGTTTTTCGCTCAGGGAGGAGTGGCCAGCGTCACCAACCTTGAAGTGGACGATTTCGAAAAGCACATCCATGACACCATGGTGGCCGGAGACTGGCTCTCCGATCCGACGGCGGTAGAGAAGGTGGTACGTAACGCGCCCAGCCAGATAAAGGAGCTACTTGAATGGGGCGTAGACTTCGACCGCAAGGAAGACGGTAGCTTCGACCTGCACCGCGAGGGAGGACACAGCGAATTCCGGATCCTCCACCATGCAGACAACACCGGCGCGGAAATCCAGCAGTCGCTCATAGAGCGAATAAAGGAAAACCTATATATCGACATCTTCGAGCATCACTTCGCCGTCGAGATTATCACGCAGCATCACTTAGGCAAGATAGTCACGCGCCGGACTCCGGACATCACATGCTACGGAGCGTACGTGCTCGACGAAGAGACAGAGAAAGTCGACACTTTCCTTGCAAAGATCACGGTCATGGCCACCGGAGGAGTCGGTGCGTGCTACACCACCACGACAAATCCCCTCGTAGCCACGGGCGACGGCATCGCGATGGTCTATCGTGCGAAAGGCACCGTCAGCGACATGGAATTCATCCAGTTCCATCCTACGGCCCTCTACCATCCCGGCGACCGTCCGAGCTTCCTCATCACAGAGGCCATGCGCGGCTACGGAGCGGTGTTGAAAACCCTTGACGGGAAGGAATTCATGCACAAATACGACCCGAGACTCTCACTTGCTCCGCGAGACATCGTAGCGCGTGCGATTGACTCGGAGATGAAGCAGACCGGCACAGACCATGTCTATCTTGACGTCACGCACAAAGACCCTGAGGAGACCAGGAAGCATTTCCCGAACATCTATGAGAAATGCCTCTCGCTGGGCATCGACATAACGAAAGACATGATTCCGGTGGCTCCGGCAGCCCACTATCTCTGCGGAGGAATCAAGGTAGACCTCGACGGGCAGTCGAGCATCGACAGGCTCTACGCGATCGGCGAATGCTCATGCACCGGTCTGCACGGAGGCAACCGTCTTGCCTCCAACTCCCTGATCGAGGCGGTGGTCTACGCAGACGCCGCGGCCAGGCACTCCCTCGAGAGAGTAGACGGCATAGACTTCCGCACCGACGTGCCTGAATGGAACGACGAAGGCACGACCCATCCCGAGGAGATGGTGCTGATCACACAGTCGGAGAAAGAAGTAAACCAGATCATGGGCTACTATGTAGGAATAGTAAGGAGCGACCTGCGTCTCGACAGGGCCTGGAACAGGCTCGACATCCTATATCAGGAGACCGAGCGGCTCTTCAAGGAGAGCAAACCCACACGGGCGCTGTGCGAATTGCGCAACATCATCAACACAGGCTATCTCATCATGCGTCAGGCCAGAGAACGCAAGGAAAGCCGAGGACTCCACTTCACCGTAGACTATCCGCATCCGGAGACCACTCCGAACATTGAGGGCTTCCGGGGCGTTGAACCACAGTAAACAAACTTTATATTCCGTATGAAAAGGATACTATTGCCCCTCGTGGCGCTGACAATCATATCAACAGGCGCATCCGCAAAGAAAAGCCATGACATGGCGCTGCAGCGCAACCTCAAGACCTTCAACGCCATGGTCAAGACGCTTGAGGAGAACTATGTCGACTCCATCCGGATCGACGAGGCGTTCAAGGCGGCGTCGAACGCCATGCTCAACACAGTCGATCCCTATACGGAATACTATACCGCAGACGACAAGGACGCAGTGATGAAGCTGACGACCGGGGAATATGCGGGCATCGGCAGCTACATTACCGAGAATGACGGGAAAGTCAGAATCTCGCAGCCTCTGGAAGGAAGTCCGTCGGCAAAAGCCGGACTGATGCCCGGAGACTGGATCGTGAAGGTTGACACTACAGACACCCGGGGACTGAAATACGGCGAGGTGTCCAAACTCCTGAGAGGCAATCCGGGTACGGACGTCTATGTGGAGATCGTGCGTCCATATGTGGCGGACTCATTGAAGACCTTTACCATCACCCGTGAGAAAGTCGGAGAGAAGTCGGTGCCCTATTTCGGTATGGTGAGTCCGTCGACGGGCTACATACGCCTCAACAGTTATTTAGCCAACTCCCCGCAGGAGATCGCGGTCGCCCTCGACTCATTGAAGGAGAATCCGGGATTCTCGAAACTCATACTCGACCTTCGCGGTAACGGGGGCGGTCTTGTGGAGAGCGCCATCGAGATATTAGGCAATTTCCTGCCGAAAGGCACTCAGGTGCTCCGCACGAGCGGCAACGGCAAGGAGCGTATCTATAAGACCACCCATACCCCCTCTTTCCCTGACATGCCCCTCGCTGTGCTGACCGATGGAGGGACTGCTTCGGCGTCTGAGATCACTGCAGGAGCACTGCAGGATCTCGACCGCGCAGTTCTGGTAGGCAACCGCAGTTTCGGAAAGGGACTTGTGCAGAATTTCTTCCCCCTACCCCACGACGCCAACATGAAGGTGACGGTAGCCAAATACTACATACCGTCGGGGCGCCTCATCCAGGCCCTCGACTATTCGCGCCGCAATCCCGACGGAAGTGTGGCGCGCACGCCCGATTCGCTGACCAACGTGTATTATACCTCACGTGGGCGTGAGGTGCGCGACGGGGGTGGCCTTCAACCGGATTCAGTGGTGAAGAACAACAACTATTCCGACATCCTCTACAACCTCGTGACCAAGAACAGGATCTTCGACTTCGCCAACAAATACCGCGCCACGCATCCGGAAGCCATGCCTCTCGCAAGTTTCGGCCTTACTGACGAGGACTACGCCGACTTCACGGAATTCGTGACGGAGAGCGACATGAAATACGACACTTCTTTCGACGCACTGCTCAAGGAACTCCGCAAACAGGCCGACGAGCAGGGATACATGACGGCAGACAACGATTCCACTCTGGCGATTCTTGAGAAATCGCTCGGCAGCGATCTTAAGCGCGACCTGGAATTCAAGAAGGGAGAGATCAAGGATTATCTCGCCGAGGAGATTGCCACGCGCTATTACGGCGAAGGAGGCCGTGTGGCCGTAGAAATACGCACCGACCCCGTAGTGCAGGCTGCTTTAGGAATCATCGAGTCGCCGGAATACGAAGCGATATTGAAAGGCACTTCCGAGGCTGGCAAGGCAAAGGCGCCGAAGGACAATGCAAAGCGTAAAACAGAAACCGCAAAACGCAAATGAGCGGACAGATGACGCTGGGCGAGGCCGCCTCGCTTTTCGCCGCTCCGGCGCGACTGAAGGCACTCAGGAAACTCATAGGTGACAAAAAGTCGCGGCGTGTGACTCTCTCCGGCCTGAAAGGGTCGGCGGCGGCCGTATTGCTCGGCAAGGTTGCGGACACGAAGCATCCCATGGTCATAGTAGCGGATGACGCCGACTCTGCCGGCTACCTCTACCATGACCTGTCGCGGGTAGCGGAATGCGAGGTCGCGTTTTTTCCGAGCGGATACAAGCGTCATATCAAATACGGACGTGTCGACGCGCCGCAGCAGATACTGCGCGCCGAGGCCATCGACGGCTGGAGAAGCGGCAGGATAGGATGGATCGTCACCTACCCCGACGCGCTCGCCGAGAGGGTGCCTATGAAGGAAGACCTCGAGAAGAGCACACTGAAGCTTTCGACCACTAAGAAAGCAGATATAGCCCGGGTAGAGGATAAACTGGAGGAATTAGGTTTCCGGCATGTCGACTATGTCTACGAACCCGGCCAGTTTGCCCGCAGAGGCTCTATTCTGGACGTTTTCTCCTACTCCAACGAGCTTCCCTACCGTCTTGACTTCTTCGACGACGAGATCGACTCCATACGCACGTTCAACGTCGAGACTCAGCTTTCCGAGCAGCGGCTCGGCGAAGTGTCGATAGTAGCCGCCTCCGCCGCGGAGGGAAGCGGCGAGCACGGGGTGTCGCTGCTCGAATTCATAGGAAACGACACTCCACTGTTTGTAGCGGATAAGACGGCTCTGTCGGCTACAGTACGCGACATCGCCTCGCAGCAGTATTCCGAATCGGCCGCTATTGCCGAGGAGGGAGATCCGGAAGCCATGAAAAAGGTGGTGGACGCTGAGGATTTCGTAAGGAGGTTCGAAGAGTTCCGCATCTTCGAGTTCGGTATGACCGCCACCGCATCGGGAGCGGATTCCGTAATGGAGTTCAACACGTCGCCACAGGCCCTCTACCACAAGAATTTCGATATCATCTCCGAGTCGTTTACAAAAATGCTTGCAGACGGATACCGCCTGCTCATACTCAGCGACTCGCAGTATCAGGGCGAGCGACTGAAGGAGATATTCGCCGACAGGGGAGACCGGATAGACTTCACTCCTGTGGCACAGACATTGCATGCAGGATTCGTGGACCATGACACCAAGACCTGTTTCTTCACCGACCATCAGATATTCGACCGATTCCATAAATACAGCCTTAAATCCGACAAGGCCAGGAGCGGCAAGCTGGCCCTCTCGCTCAAGGAACTCAACCAGATAGAGATCGGTGACTACATAGTGCATATCGACCACGGCATCGGGCGTTTCGCAGGACTGATAAAGACCGACACCAACGGGAGTCCGCAGGAGATGATCAAGCTTCTGTATCAGAACGACGACATGATCCTCGTCTCGATACATTCGCTTCATAAGCTTTCGAAATACCGTGGTAAGGAGGGGGTGCCGCCTAAGATCAACAAGCTGGGCTCGGGTGCGTGGAACCGTATCAAGGACCGCACCAAGACCAAGATGAAGGACATCGCCCGTGACCTCATAAAACTCTATGCCGCGCGGCGTGAAGAAAAAGGATTCGCCTACTCTCCCGACTCCTATCTGCAGCATGAGCTGGAGGCGAGCTTCATCTACGAGGACACCCCCGACCAGCTGAAGGCCACTCAGGCTATAAAGGCCGACATGGAGAGCCCGCGGCCTATGGACAGGCTCGTCTGCGGCGACGTGGGTTTCGGAAAGACCGAGCTCGCCATCCGAGCCGCATTCAAGGCCGCGACCGATTCGAAGCAGACGGCTGTGCTCGTGCCTACGACGGTGCTCGCCATGCAGCACTACCGTACCTTCTCCAAACGCCTCAAGGATCTTCCGGTAAGGGTAGAGTTCATATCGCGCGCCAAGAAACCCAAGGAAGTGAAACAGATACTGGCGGATTTGGAGGCCGGCAAGGTCGACATCCTTATAGGGACACACAAATTGGTCGGAAAATCGGTAAAATTCAAGGATCTCGGACTGCTTATAGTCGACGAGGAGCAGAAGTTTGGCGTTTCAGTCAAGGAAAAGCTGAAGCAGATGAAGGTCAACGTCGACACGCTGACCATGAGCGCCACCCCCATACCGCGCACCCTGCAGTTCTCGCTTATGGGAGCGAGAGACCTCAGTTCGCTCAACACTCCGCCTGCCAACCGCCATCCGGTGGTCACGACCGTAGCAACGCTCGACGACGAGATGGTGAAGGAAGCCGTAAACTTCGAGCTCTCGCGCAACGGTCAGCTTTTCGTCATCTCCAATCGCATAGAGAACCTCAATGTGCTTGAGAATATGCTGAACCGTCTTGTGCCTGATGCAAGGGTGATAAAGGCGCACGGACAGATGCCTCCCGAGCAGCTTGAGAAGGCTATACTCGACTTCGCCGCCCACGACTATGACATATTGCTCTCCACGACAATCGTTGAGAACGGCGTCGATATGCCCAACGTCAATACGATAATCGTCAACAACGCGCATCATTTCGGTCTTTCTGAGCTGCATCAGCTTCGTGGCCGTGTAGGTAGAAGCGACCGGAAGGCGTTCTGCTACTTCATGGTGCCTCCAGGTGCGCCTTTGACGCCAGTGGCGCGTCGCCGCCTGCAGGCCATAGAGAGCTTCAGCGACCTCGGAAGCGGCATACACATCGCCATGCAGGACCTCGACATCCGAGGCGCGGGCAACCTGCTCGGTGCCGAACAGTCCGGTTTTATCGCCGACCTGGGCTACGAGACATATCAGAAGATACTGAAGGAATCCGTACTTGAACTTAAGACGGAGGAATTCGCCGATACGTTTGCCGAGACCGTAAAGCCCGGCGAGGAGGAGTTTGTGGCGGACTGCGCCATAGAGAGCGATCTCGAGCTGAGGCTTCCCCCTTCCTACGTGCCCCAGGAGAGCGAGCGCATATCGCTCTACCAGCAGCTCGACAACATGGAGAACGCCGAGCAGATCGAGGAATTCCGGGCGCAGCTCAAGGACCGTTTCGGAGCTATTCCGCACACTACGGA
>JAIDTS010000332.1 GCA_029060585.1 Muribaculaceae bacterium | reverse complement strand
ATTTCCTCCTTTGAGACGGGATGTATGAATTCAATCCTCTTAGCGAGAAGCGATATTCCCCCACCCGGATTTGACCTTCTCGCTCCGTATTTAAGATCACCCTTGATTGGAGTTCCTGTTGCAGACAGCTGGGCTCTGATCTGGTGCTTTCTTCCGGTCAAAAGAGTCACCTCCAGCAATGAATATCTGTCTCCTTCTGCTATGACCTTGTAACGCAGTTTAGAGAGTTTGGCGTCGGGCGCATCCTTACCCACCACGCGTGTTTTGTTGAGGCGTCCGTCTGACTGAAGCCATGACTCTATCAGGCCTTCCTTCTCATTGCGGTGTCCTTCTACAAGAGCCCAATATGTCTTATGTATCTCCCCTTTCTTAAGCATCTCGTTGAGCCGGGTAAGAGCCTTCGAGGTCTTAGCGAATATCACGAGACCTGAAACAGGACGGTCTATTCTATGAACCACTCCACAGAAGACATTGCCCGGTTTATTGTATTTCTCCTTAAGATAAGCCTTTATGATCTCTGAGAGGGGAGTGTCGCCGGTCTTGTCGCCTTGGACTATCTCTCCGGCTTCCTTGCGGACTATAATAATGTGGTTATCCTCGTAGACAGGTGTCATGGGTTAGCGTGTTAAAGGGTTGAGATTCTGTAGTATGTCGGCTGCTATGCGGAAGTCTCCTGGATATGTTACCTTGATATTTATAGGGTCCCCTTCATAGATATGAATCCTATTGCCGGCCCATTCCGCTACGGAAGCATCGTCCGTGAAGACTATGTCGGTCGCTTCCTCAGACTTTCTATAAGCTTCTTTCAAGAGAGGGATTGAAAACACCTGCGGAGTCTGTACGGAGTAATATAGAGATCTATCTACGCTTCGGTTATCGTCGGCCGTCCCTTTACGAAGGGAGTCGGATACCGGAACGCCTGGTAAGACAGCTCCGTGTCTATCTGCCGCTATCCACCCTTCACGGATCAAGCGCGGAGAAGCGAGCGGCCGTGCGGCATCATGTACGGCGACCAACCCTCTGCTCTCTTCAGGAATCAATGTGAGTCCTGCAGCTACTGAGTCTTTCCTCGATGCGCCACCGGCAGTCAGGGTATGAGGCGCGCAGTCATCACCGCATATTTCTTTCCAAAAATCTATGAAATCAGAGTGCATCACCACAATGAGCCTGGTCTCTGGATCCTCGTGGTGGAACGCCATCAGGGTCCACCAAAGCATTGGATGCCCTGCAAGAACGTGGAACTGCTTGGGAAGAGAATCGCCGGAGCGGCTTCCAACCCCTCCGGCGACTATGATGGCATAATTTGAAATCTTATCCATATTCTGGAATTACATATTCATGCCGCCGTCTACTTGAATCACCTGACCGGTGACGTAGCTCGACATGTCGCTGGCAAGGAAGAGAGCTACATTTGCGATGTCTTCCACCTGGCCACCGCGACGTAGAGGAATCTTCTTGCACCAGTCGGCGCGAACCTCTTCGGGAAGAGCTGCAGTCATGGCAGTCTCGATGAAACCCGGAGCAATGGCATTGGCACGGATGCCGCGGCTGCCTACCTCCTGAGCGATACTCTTGGCGAGTGCAATGAGGCCAGCCTTGGATGCTGCATAGTTAGCTTGACCTGCATTACCGTGAACGCCCACAACAGAAGCCATATTGATGATGGAGCCGCTGCGCTGGCGCATCATGATCGGGAGAACAGCGTGGATGAAATTGAATGCAGACTTAAGGTTTACTGCAATCACAGCATCCCACTGTGCCTCGCTCATGCGCATCATCAGTCCGTCTTTAGTGATGCCGGCGTTGTTGACGAGGATATCGATTGAACCAAAATCTTCCTTTATCTGCTTTACGACCTCTTCAGTCTGAGCAAAGTCGGCAGCGTTGGATGCATAACCTTTTGCCTTTACGCCGAGGTCGAGAAGTTCCTGTTCGGTCTGCTTGCCGTTTTCATCGATTGCGAGATCGGTGAAAGCTACGTTGGCGCCTTCAGCGGCGAATTTGAGTGCGAGAGCCTTGCCGATTCCGCGAGCGGCGCCGGTCACGAGGGCTGTCTTTCCTGCTAAAAGATTCATAATATATGTCTTGTTATTGGGTTGATTTCTATTTCAGTCTGCAAATTTAGTGAAAAATTCTCAATTCTCAATTCTCAATTCTCAATTATTTTGATTAAATTTGCATTATGATGCTTATTCAAGTCATTCTTCCCCTGCCGATACAGGGCACTTTTACCTACAGTGTTCCCGACGATGTCCGCGAGATGGTGGGCATCGGTTCCCGCGTGCTTGTGCAGTTCGGCCGTAAGAAATATTATACGGGTATTGTAGCAGGCATCGATCAGACTCCGCCTAAGAATTACGAAGTGAAGGAAATCATGGCCGTGCTTGATCCCCATCCGGCTCTCCGCTATCCTCAGCTAAAGTTCTGGGAATGGATATCAGACTATTATCTCTGTTCGGTAGGAGAGGTCATGAAGGCTGCGCTTCCTACAGGTCTTAAAATCGAGAGCGAGAGCGTCGTGACGCTAAATCCTGAATTTGACTCCGACGATGGGATAAGGCTTACGGAACGCCAGTCGGAAATTATCGCTGCGCTTCAGCATTCCGGCAAGGATTCCCTTGCGGGCTTGGAAAAGACTCTCGGCATCAAGAACGTGGCTCCCCACGTCAATGCCCTGCTGGCTGCCGGTGTGGTAAGGGTGGATGAAAAAGTTGTGGAGAAATACCGGCCTAAAACCGTGGCAAAGGTGAGGCTTTTGTGTGAGCGAGGCGATGAAGATAGGCTACATTCATTTTTCGACCAGACCAAGCGAAGCCAACAGCAGCAATCGCTTCTTCTCGCATATCTCGACATGTCCAAATTTATGGTCAAAGGGGAAGATATAAGGGACGTGGAGCGAGACGCCCTTCTCAAGTCGGCGGGGATATCACCAGCAGTATTGAAGGGCCTCGTCGATAAAGGTATATTGGAAGTTTACAAGGACAAAATAAAC
>JAIDTS010000331.1 GCA_029060585.1 Muribaculaceae bacterium | reverse complement strand
CAGTTAGTTACAATACCAAAGTCAAACATGTCGATTCTGAGTTATAGTTAGCGGTCAATATCCGGAATTACGAAGTCAAGCGCGGCTCCGATGGTAATGAGGTCGGCAATCATATTACCGCGGCAGCATAGATCCATCACTCCCACGAGGTTGAAGCAAGGGCTCTGGAAATGGACGCGGAAAGGATTCTTGCCTCCGTCGCTCTCGATGTAGACACCGAAAGTGCCACGGGAAGCCTCGACCTGAGTATACCAATGTCCTGCTGGGAGCTTCACGATCTTAGGCACCTGAGCGCGGATATCACCATCTGGAATACGGTCGACAAGCTGTTCGAGAATACGGCAACTCTGCTCGATCTCCTTCATGCGGACCATATATCGGGAATAGGAGTCGCAACCGTCGAGAAGAACCTCGTCAAACTCTACGCGGTCGTAGGCAGCATAGGGATGCTTCTTTCGGCAGTCGCAGCTCCAGTTTGATCCGCGACCTGAAGGACCTGTGATACAGTAGTTGATGGCGTCTTCCTTACTTAGGTGTCCGACGCCGACCATACGGTTTTTGGCGATAATATTGCCTGAATATACCTTATGGTATTCCTTTAGGCGCTCCGGCATAATAGCAAGAAGTGCCTTCACATCCTTCACGAAATCGGGGTGTAAGTCTGCAATCACGCCGCCGATCACGTTATAGTTCATCGACATACGTGCGCCACAAGTCTTCTCGAATATATCGAGTATCTGCTCGCGCTCGCGGAAACCGTAGAAGAAAGCGGTAGTAGCACCGAGGTCCATAGCGGTACATCCGAAGCTAAGCAGATGGCTTGAGATACGCATGAGCTCATCCATCATAGTGCGTATCACCACTGCACGTTCCGGAACTTCGATGCCCATAGCCTTCTCGATGCACATACACAGGCAGTGGCGGTTCTGGTGTGCGCTCATATAGTCCATACGGTCAGTGAAATGGAGAATCTGAGGATAGCCGAGGCTTTCACAGAGTTTCTCGATGCCACGATGGATATAACCTGAGACCACGTCGACCTTCGTTACCTCCTCGCCATCGATTGCGGCGCGGAAACGCATGACACCGTGAGTGGAGGGGTGCTGGGGACCTACGTTAACTACATAGTCACCTTCCTTGAACACTTTTCCCGGGATACCCTTGATGGTGCCATCGGGCTGCTCGCGGTAAGAAACGGTGTCGTCCTCATTCTTCTCGTCGTCGGTAGGAATGGGATTGAGTGCGGGGTTGGCATCATAGTCCTTGCGGAGCGGGAAGCCCTTCCAGTCGTTGCGGAGGAAGAAGCGACGCATATCGGGATGATCTATGAATTTGATTCCAAAGAAATCGTAGACCTCGCGTTCCTGGAAGTTGGCAACTTTCCAAAGATCGGAAACCGTATGTATGTAAGGGTTCTCGCGGTCTGCGACGGCCACCTTCACCGATATCATCTCCCAGTTATGGGATGTTGCAGTGAAATAATATACCACTCCGAGGCTCTCCTTCCAGTCCATGCCCACTACTGCGGTGAGCACGTCGAAGTTGAGTTCGGAATTATGTTTAAGTTCTTCAGCGAGCTTACGCCAGTCTTCGGCGGGGACATTGACGAGAAGAATGTCACCTTCCTCGAAAGTCGCCGACGGGCAAATCTTGCTGATGCAGTCTTTAACGCTCATTATTTAAGTCTTAAGTCTTAAGTCTTGAGTCTTAAGAAGGGTTAGTGTAAAGGTTTTTAATACTCGCCGGCCTCTGTCGGATGCTTGCGGAAGAAATCCTGAATTTTCTCCTGACGGTTGACACCTCCGAAGAATTTCTGGACCTTGATCTTACGCTGAAGTTGCATAAGGCCGTAGAACATAGCTTCGGGGCGCGGGGGACAACCGGGGATGAATACATCGACAGGTATTATCTTATCTACACCGTCGACTACGCAATATGATTTCTTGAACGGGCCACCGCTTACAGCACAGCCGCCACACGCGATCACGTATTTGGGCTCGGCGAGCTGCTCGTAGAGGCGTACGAGTGCAGGAGCCATCTTGTGGACGATAGTACCCTGCACCATTATATAGTCAGCTTGACGGGGAGAGTTACGTGCCACCTCGAAACCGAAGCGGGCCATGTCGTAGCGGGCGGCTCCAAGACACATGAACTCGATAGCGCAGCAGCTCGTGCCGAAGCAGAGAGGCCAGAGGGAGTTGGATATACCCCAATTTATGAGCTGGTCGAGTTTGCCAACGGCAACGTTGGCACCTGTGGCGTTGAGTTCCTCTACGAGTTTGTCGATGTATTCATTGTCTTTGAAATCATCGTGAGTCATCGACTTGATTGACGGTTCCTTTACTGCCATTTGAGCGCTCCTTTCCGCCAGGCGTAGGCCAGGCCTAAAATAAGAATAAACATGAAGATTGCGACGCAGAGAAGTCCGGAAGGTCCGAGAGAGCGCATGATAGTGGCCCAGGGATAGAGGAAGACTGTCTCGACATCGAAGAGAAGAAACAGGATGGCGAAGATGTAGTAACCTGACTTGAACTGAATCATCGATTCTCCACGAGTCGGGATACCGCACTCATAGGTTTCGCCTTTCTTTACCGAATAGGATTTAGGGGAGATGAGTTTTGCGATCAAGAGGGCAGCAAACACAAGGCCGATGCCTGTAAGTGTCGCCGTGACCGCAAGGTCTCCGTTGCTTATTTCCAACAGTAAATTCATAAATGTTATTGTGTTTTAATTGTTTATTCTGATGTTAAGGTAGGTTGGGGCAGAAAGAGTCCACAACGCGAATGCAAAGATACTTAAAAATTCTTAAATCTGCAATTATAATCTCATTTAAAAAACAAAAAAAACGCGAATACCTTACAAAAGGTATTCGCGAACTATGCAAGTGGAGACGCCTACTTCACCTTCAAGATCATTCCGGCGGAATGTGCGACGGTGGTGGGGGAGTACTGAGACTGTGCAGTTGCTATTCCGCAGCTGAACTCTCCGTCCTGGCTGACGCGGCAGTCGTAGCTGACCACATGCTGTCCTTTCGGAAGCCATCCGAAGAAAAGGTTGGTCTGAGCGTCGCGGACCTCGCGGTAGAATCCGACGCCATCGGAGCTTGTATAGCCCGAAAGCTGGTCGACCGGCTCAAGGCAAGCGCTACGTTCATCGGTCACCGCAACGTAGTCCATGTCGCGCCCGGCATTTATGAAGAGGGTCACGCGCACCATCATTCCTTTCTCGAGATCGATGCCTTCCTTCGGAATTAGTTGGCCGTCGGCACCTTCAACGAGGGCTACGATGCTCTTTCGGATCGAAAGTTCAGGGACATCGGCAGGAACTACCTCCATTATGGGAGCCTCGTATTGGCTTATCACACCACCCCATGCGGGGGATGAACCTGTGCGTTTGACAGCAAGCGTCCTGCCTGAAGCTTCCTTAGGATCAAGGGTCAGTGTGAATGCTCCGGTAAGCTTTGCCGTCGTCGGGATTGCGAGCTTCTTTCCCTTAACAGTAAATTCAGGCATGTCATTGTCGGCAGGATTCGTCCAGTCGGTGCCGGAGGTAAGAATCGCGTTTACGGTCTCCACGGTATAAGTCCGCTTGCCCCAATCCTGATACTGACGACCGAGAACAAGCCACTGGCGGAGTCCATCTACTATAGAATTGGATGGTTGAATCTCTGTGAAAGCCTCAAGCACGATGGTAGTGGTCTGCAGCGTCGACATTCCGCCCCAACCTGAATTGAGGTGATCAAACCAGATACCTTTCTCCGGAGTCTCACTTGCAAACTGTCGGAGAGACTCGAGA
>JAIDTS010000330.1 GCA_029060585.1 Muribaculaceae bacterium | reverse complement strand
AGAAGTTAAACCTTGTAACGCCGATGGTACTGCGAAAGCGGGAGAGTAGGTAATCGCCGCCTTAAGGACTCACAGAATTGTGGGTCCTTTTTTTGTATGCTCTCGCCGATGGTGATTATTCTTTTTTATTCGGAAAAATTGACCAATTTATATACGAACTTTATTAATATCTTCGTTTATATATCGTATGGCGAGACTTAGATTTTTAATGTCTCTTTTATTCGCGTTATTTTTCCTTACAGCGTTAGCTGAAAGTATTGTTATTACAGGAAAAGTAGTCGATAATGAAGACAAACCAATAGAATTCGGTACAGTCCAGATCAAGGGTACTGCAATAGGTACAAATACTGATCTTGAAGGTCGGTATTCTCTCAGTGTCGCACAAAGCGATACTGTTGCCGTCGTATTCAGCTGCATAGGCTTTAAGACTGTTGAGAGAGTCCTTATTGATCCAAAAGGTGAAGTATCTCTGAACGTGCGTCTATACACTGATTCAAAAATTCTGGAAGAAGTGCAAGTTGAAGGATTCAGAAGTAATATCAACGGTATGCAGACTTTCGATGCTGAATCTTTCAAGCTTTCACCGGATGTCAGCGGAGGCAGCGTTGAAGCTATGATTGCAACGATGCCTGGTGTCAATTCCAATAATGAAATGACCTCGCAGTATTCTGTTCGTGGTGGCACGTATGATGAAAATTCTGTCTACATAAACGGTGTTGAGATTTATCGTCCCCAACTCATGAAAAGCGGACAGCAGGAAGGCCTTTCTATAATCAATCCTGATATGGTGGGCAACCTTAAGTTCTCGTCCGGTGGATTTCCTGCTCGCTATGCTGATAAAATGTCTTCTGTACTTGATATTTCATACCGGGATCCGGAGGCCTTCGAATTGAAAGCTTCTGCCAGCCTTATGGGAGCCTCATTGGCCATCGGTCAGAATTCCGGTAAACTCTCCATGTTACATGGTTTACGCTTTAAGAAAAATAATTCATTATTGAGTAGTCTTGAGACAAGAGGTGAATATGATCCGAGTTATTTCGACTATCAGACCAACATGACATGGAAATGTTCCGATAAGCTTAGTTTTAATTTTCTCGGCAATATAGCGCTCAATAACTACAATTTCACACCTACCGATAGAGAGACTACATTCGGAACGTCTGAGAATGCAAAGTCTTTTAAGGTATATTTTGACGGTTATGAGAAAGACAGATTTCAGACCTATCTCGGAGCCTTGAGTGCGACTTACAGACAAAATCGGGCCACTTCCTTCACATTCGGACTATCCGGATTCCTTACTGATGAACTTGTCAGCTACGATATTTCAGGAGAGTACTGGCTGAGTCAGGCTGGAACTGGAGGCGAAGGTGCTGTCGGTGGTGA